>DASTHG010000263.1:0-5729 GCA_035718325.1 Gemmatimonadales bacterium
TCTCCCGCTGCCTGGATCCCTCTTGGCTGACACTGCACGATCGTCCAGTTCACGAGCACCGTCGCGGTCCCACCGACATCCGAACTGATCGAGACGCTGTCGGTGTATGTCCCCGTATCCAGGCCAGCCGGGTTCATCAGCAGGCGCACAGAATCGGTCTTGGACTCGCCGGAGAGATTCTGAATGGAAAACCAGGTACTTGTACCGAGGGCCTTGGCGGTCCATGTCAGCACACCTCTGCCGGTGTTGCTGACAGGAATCTTGCCCATCACGATCGCCTTGCTGCCCAGCGCACCGGACCGACTGAGCGTTCCGCCGGCGATCAGCTCGCCCCCGGGAGGAGCGGTGAACAGCTCACCGACGCGGCACGTCGACACACCCACACCGATGACCACCACCAACGCCCCCCGCCACAGCGGAGGTACCACAGGGAGTCGAATCGTTGGACGATTCACGAACGGGCCACCCACGACCTCGCTAATGTATCCGTACTTGACCCCGCGCAGCAGGGCGCACACCACATCGAAAACGTGACCGACGGCCCTCGGCTTGACCCTGCCAAGGGCCCCCGGCTAGCATTGCCCAACGGGGCGGCGTAGCTCAGCTGGTTAGAGCAGCGGAATCATAATCCGCGGGTCGGGGGTTCGAGTCCCTCCGCCGCTACTCTGTATGAAGCGCTGATGGCCGGGGGCCTCCTCCCCGGCCAAGCGTTTCCTACCTGCAAGTGTTGAGCCGCCGCCACGATACCCCCGAACAGCCCCCTCCGCCAACTCCCGGCACCCCAAGCTGGCGCGACAACGTATGTTGGTCGTCCCGAATGGATACCAAGGAACGTGCGACCGGACGCCGTCTGGGACGGTTGAACCTGCGCCCTGACCCCGCGCTCGATCGCCTCACGCTCCTCACCCAGCGCGTTCTGCATACGCCGGCGGCCCTGATCTGCCTCGTCGACGCCGACCGGCAGGTGATCCACAGCGCCGTCGGCCTGCCGGAGCCGATCGACGGCCGTCGGGAAACACCACTGGCCCATTCGATTTGCCGTCTCATCGTGGGCAGCGGCCGGCCGCTCGCCGTCGAGGACGCACGCCAGAACGAACAGATGAAAGACCACCCCGCCATCACCGAGCTGGGCATCGCCGCCGTCGCCGCGAGCCCGCTCGTGACGACCGAAGGACACGTCGTCGGCGCCCTCGCCGTGATGGACTTCACCCCCCGCGTCTGGCGCCCCGACGAGCTCGAGCTGCTCGGCCACCTCGCCGCCACCGCGTGGACCCAGATTGAGTTGTTGCGCGCGCGCCGCGAATTGGAGCTCCAGGCCGCCGCACTGCGGCGCGCATCCGACGCCCGCGCCGCCCTCGCCGATACCGGTCTCGCGTCCACCTTCACCCTCGCCCCCGACGGCACGATCCAGTCGCTCGGCGAAAGTTTCGACGCCCTGACCGGCTGGCCGGCCGTGGAATGGGTGGGACGCTCGCTCGTCTCCCTCGTGCACACCGACGATCTCCCCGCGTTGCTCGACCTCCTGTCCCGCGCCATGGAGGGCGAAACGGCGCAGCCGCTCGCCGCGCGGGTGCGGCGCCGCGGCGGCGACCACCGCTCCGTCGAAATCAACGCCACCGCCCAGCTCGATCAGGGCGTCGTGCGGCGCGTGCACGGGACGCTGCGCGATGTCCCCGCGGTGAGCCCCGCCGGCACGCGGCTCGAGGCCGCCCGCGAGGCCGAGCGCTGGAGCGCGCTGCTCGATCACCTCCCTGATCCGATCTATTTCAAGGACGCGGACTCGCGCTTCACCCGCGTCAACGAGGCGCAGGCCCGCGTCCTCGGCCTCGCGGAGCCGAAGGACGCGGTCGGGAAGAGTGACGCCGACTTCTTCCCGCCCGAGCACGCCGCCGCGGCGCTCGCCGACGAGCAGGAGATCATGGCGAGCGGCAATCCGCTCGTTGCCAAAGTCGAGCGCATCGAAATGGTCCCGGGAACCGAGCGCTGGTTCCTCGCGACGAAGATGCCGCTGCGCAACGGGGCGGGTGAGGTGATCGGCACCGTGGGCAGCTCGCGCGAAATCACCGACATGATGCATGCCGAGGCCGAGCTGCGCCGCACGCTGTCGCTGCACTCGGCGACGCTCGAATCCACCGCCGACGGCATCCTGGTCGTGGATCGCGAAGGGAAGATCACCGCCTGCAACCGCAAACTGCTCGCCTTGTGGCGCATCCCCGACGAGCTGATCGCCCTGGGCCAGGACGAGCGGTTGCTCGAGCACATGCTCGACCAGATGAAGGACCCCGACAGCTTCCTGCGCCGCGTGCGCGAGTTGTACGCCGATGTCGAAGCCTCGAGCCTCGACCTCCTCGAGTGCGCCGACGGCCGGGTGTTCGAGCGGTACTCCCAGCCCCAGCGCATCGCGGGAGCGATCGTCGGACGCGTGTGGAGCTTCCGCGACGTCACCGAGCGGCGTCGCACCGAGGACCAGAACCGGCTGCTGGCGCACACGATCCAGAGCACCGGGGACATCATCAGCATCACCGATCTCGCCGGCCGCTTCACCTTCGTCAACAAGGCGTTCCTGACGACCTACGGCTACACCGATGCCGAGATCATCGGGCTCACCCCGGCGCTGATCGATTCCCCTCGCAATCCGCCCGCGCTGCAGGCCGAGATCCGCGATGCGACGCGCACCGGCACCTGGCGCGGCGAGCTGTGGAACCGGCGCAAGGACGGGACGGAATTCCCCGTCGCGCTGACGACGTCGCAGATCCGCGACCCCGACGGCCGCGTGGTGGGCCTCGTGGGGGTGTGGAACGACATTACGCAGCGGCGCCGCAGCGAGATGGTGCAGCAGGCGGTGTACCTCATCGCCGAAGCCGCCAATGCCGCCGAAGGCCTCGAGGCATTGCTCCGCTCCGTGCACAGGATCGTCGGCGAGCTGATGCCGGCGGACAACTTCTTCGTCGCCTTGTACGACCGTGCCGCCGGCATCCTGACGTTTCCCTATTTCGTCGATCAGGTCGACACCGCCGATGCGCCGCGCCCCCTGCTGCCCGGCCTCACCGAGTACGTGTTGCGTACCGGCCGGCCGCTGCTCGGCACGCCGGAGACGGTGGCCGCGCTGGAGCGCCGCGGCGAGGTCGAGCTGGTCGGCGCGCCCTCGGTCGACTGGCTGGGCGTGCCCCTGAAGGTGGGCGCCGACACGATCGGCGTGCTGTCGGTGCAGAGTTACACCGAGGGGCTGCGCTACGGCCCCGAAGAGCTCGCGATCCTCGAATTCGTCTCGGCGCAGGTCGCGATGGCGATCGCGCGGACCCGCTCCGGTGAGCAGCTACAGTCGAGCGAGCACAAGTATCGCCAGCTGTTCGAGGGCAATCCCGCCGCGATGTTCGTGTACGACGCGGAGACGCTGCGCTTCCTGGCAGTGAACGAAGCCGCGGTCCGCCGCTACGGCTACACGCGCGAGGAGTTCCTCGGCATGACGCTGATGGAGCTGCGCGCCGACGAGGAAGGCGAGCGGCTGCGCGACGTGCTGGCCCAGTACCGCGGCGGGACCGCCCGCGCCACGGGGCTGCGCCACAAGCGGCACGACGGCGGCATGATCGATGTCGAGGTCACCTTCGACGACATCGACTTCGAGGACCGGGCGGCACGCCTCGCCGTGGTGGAAGACGTCACCGAGCGGCACCGGCTCGAAGGCCAGCTGCGCCAGGCCCAGAAGATGGAAGCGGTGGGGCAGCTCGCCGGCGGGATCGCGCACGACTTCAACAACCTGCTCACGGCGATCGTCGGCTACGCCACGCTGCTGGAGCGCACCCTCCCCGCCGACGCGACCGCGCGCGAGGAGGCGCAGGAGATCATCGGCGCCGCGCGCCGTGCCGCGAACCTGACGCACCAGCTGCTGGCCTTCAGCCGCAAGCAGGTGCTGCGGCCCACCGTGGTCGACGTCAACGTCGTGATTCGCGACATCGAGCGCATCCTGCATCGGGTGATCGGCGAGCACATCATGCTGCGCACGTCGCTCGATCCGGGGCTCGCGCCCGTGCACGCCGACCCGAGCCAGCTCGACCAGGTGATCATGAACCTCGCCGTGAACGCGCGCGACGCGATGCCGGGCGGCGGCCGCATCACGATCGAGACCGCCAACGTCCCGCTCGACAGCGAACTGGCGCAGGTGCACCCCGAGGCACCGCCCGGCGGCTACGTCCTGCTCGCGGTGAGCGACTCCGGCACGGGGCTTTCCGCCGAAGCCAAGGCGCACCTCTTCGAGCCGTTTTTCACGACCAAAGAAGTCGGGAAGGGAACGGGACTGGGACTCGCGACCGTGTACGGCATCGTGCGCCAGAGCGGCGGTTTCATCGGCGTCGACTCGGAGATCGGGCGCGGCACGAAGTTCCGCATCTATCTGCCGCGCGCCGAGGCGCCGGCGAGCGAGCCCGTCACCTCCCCCGTCGCGGCCGCAACGGCGGCGCAGGGCGCGGGAACGGTGCTCGTGGTGGAGGACGAGGCGGGGGTGCGCCGTCTCGCGCGCGATGTGCTGCGTCGCTGCGGGTACCGCGTGCTCGAGGCGGCGGACGGCAGCGAGGCGCTGCGGCTCGTGGAGCAGGAAGGGAAGATCGACCTGCTGCTGACCGACGTCGTGATGCCGGGAATGAGTGGCGCCGAGCTCGCCGAGAAGTTCCGCGTGCTCCGGCCCGGGGCCCGCGTGCTCTACGCGTCGGGGTACGCCGACGAGGCGCTCGACAGCCATGGCCTCCCGACGCAAGGCGTCCCGTATCTCCAGAAGCCGTTCGAGCCGGATGATTTGGTACGGCGGGTGCGGGAGCTGCTCGAAACCTGAACGGATGATCAATGTAGAATGCTCAATGATCAATGATCAATGTAGAATGCTCAATGATCAATGATCATTGAGCATTCACCATTCTACATTGGACATTTCACCCGACTCCCGGCCAATTCATCACTCGAATGTCGCCCGAGCGCTGCCGCGCAAACTCCTGCGCCACGCCGAGCAACCGCACGTAGTCGTCCCGCCATGCCGCAGGGAGATTGGCCCTGAAATACGCCGCGGTCATCACCTCGGCTCCCGGAGGGGGGGACGCGCTCGAGCCGTAGCCCACCACGACGATGTCGCAGAGGAAACAGGTGGAGCTCCCTGAATCCATCGCGTTCACCACGCGACATTCGAAGTGCGCATAGCACTCGTCCAGCACTGGAACGCCGGTCTGCCCCTGGTGATGGGGGATGTCGGCAAGTTTGTCCTTGTCGGTTCCGTGAAAGAATCCCAGCCGGTGAATCAGCTCGAACTGGTCGTGCCGCAGCAGGTGCAGCGCCAGCCGGCCGCTGTTGAAGATCATGTCGTGGCTGGTATTGAACTTGTGAATGAACATGGCGACGCGCGGGATCGTGGGGACGATCGAGGCCCGGATCGCACTGTCGAGGATCATGCCGTTGCGCTTCCCCTTGTGCTCGCTGGTGATAGCGACCACGGGAGAGGTGAGGTTGCGCAACAGCTGATAGGTGTCTTCGGGGCTGACCATGTATAGTAAAGGTAAGGACCGATGCCGACCCTCGCCGAACGTTTCCTCCAGCGCCTCGAACGGCGTCGCCTGCTTGCAGGGCCGGCGACGGCGCTCGTCGCCGTGTCGGGAGGGGCCGACTCCGTCGCCCTGCTGGACCTGCTGGCGGGAGTAGCGTCGGACCGCCGTGTCCAGCTGATCGTCGCCCACGCCGACCACGGGATT
>DASTHG010000264.1:0-4614 GCA_035718325.1 Gemmatimonadales bacterium
TCGGCCGCGGGACGACGTTCGCGTTCCAGGTAATCGGAGCGCCGTGGATCGACCCGGACGCCCTGCTGCGGAAACTGCGGGACGCGGGAAGCGAGGTGGAGGAGGCGTTGGCCGGCGTTGAGGTGACGACCACCGAGTTCACCCCCCACGCGCCGAGCGACGGCAAGTACGACGGCGTGCTGCTGCGCGGCGTGCGGTTTCGGGTGAAGGACCGAGCGAGTTACGATCCGACGAAACTGGCCGTGGCCCTGTTCGTGTCGCTGCATTCCCTCTATTCTGATTCGCTGCGCATTCGTCCGACCCGTTTCGATCAGCTTGCGGCGGGGCCGGAGCTCCGCCTGGCGATCGACAGCGGCCGGACGGCTCCCGAGATCTGGGGCCGCTGGTCTGACGCGCTCGCGCAATTCCAACAGCGGCGCGCCAAGTACTTGCTTTACTGAAGGTTTCCCCTTTGCGGGTCCCCTAGCGCCTGTTACTTTCCCGCGGCTATGAACGTGATCCCGCAAGGCGTCAAAGACGGCTTCGTAAGTCTCACGAAGCCGGTCGTCGGGCGTCTGGTGCGGGCCCACGTGCGACCGAACACGATCACGACGCTGGGCGCGACGATCGTGGTCGGGTCGGCGGTGGCGTTCGCGATGAGCGAGATCCGGCTCGGCGGGTTCCTGCTGCTGCTGTCCGGATTGTTCGACATTCTCGACGGACAGGTCGCACGCGTCGGAGGGTTGAGCTCCACCTTCGGCGCGTTTTACGACAGCACCCTGGACCGGGTGGGGGAGTCGGCGCTGTTCGCCGGGCTCGCCCTGCATTTTCTCCGCAATGGACTGCCGCCAGCCGAAACGACGCTCGGCGTGATGCTGGCGATCACGGCGCTGGCGGCGTCGCTGTTGGTGTCGTACACGCGGGCGCGGGCGGAAGGGTTGGGGCTCGAGGCCAAGGTAGGTATCGCGGCCCGAGCGGAGCGATTTCTCCTGCTCGGAGCGCCGACCCTGCTGCTCGGCAACGCGTGGGGCGGGCGGCTGGTGTTCTGGATCGTCGCCGTGCTGGCGCTCGTCACCGTCATCACGGTGATTCAGCGAGTCATTTACGTGGCCCGGACCGCCGAAGCGGTCCCGGCCCGTCGAACTGGTGGGTCGCGGCAACGGGATACGCTGCCGGGCCGCGCCTCACTGCGGAAAGGAACCTGATCGTGCCGGATACGGGACGCCGGGATATCGCGCCGGCGCAAGGAAAACTCGGGGTGTTGCTCGTGGGGCTCGGTGCCGTCGCGACGACGTTCATCGCGGGCGTCGAGAGCGTGCGCCGCGGCAAGGCGCTGCCGATCGGCTCGCTGTCACAAATGGCGACGATCCGGCTCGGCAAGCGGACCGAGAACCGGGTACCGAAGATCAAGGACTTCGTGCCGCTCGCCGATCTCAACGATCTCGTCTTCGCGGCCTGGGATCCGATTCCCGACGATGCCTACACGGCCGCCACGCGGGCCGGGGTACTCGAACGCGACCACGTCGAGCCGATCGCCGCGTTTCTCAAGGGCATCAAGCCGATGCCCGCCGCGTTCGACCAGAACTACGTGAAGCGGCTGCAGGGCACGAACGTCAAGACGGGGAAGACCAAGCGAGACCTGGCCGAGCAGCTGCGCGCCGACATCAAGAACTTCAAGAAGTCGGCCGGGTGCGACCGGCTCGTGATGGTATGGTGTGCCTCGACCGAAGTGTTCATCACGCCGGGTCCCGCCCACCAGTCGCTCGCCAGCTTCGAGAAGGCGATGGAGCAGAACGATTCAGCGATCGCGCCGTCGATGCTCTACGCGTGGGCCGCGCTGATGGAAGGTGTGCCGTTCGCCAACGGGGCGCCCAATCTCACCGTCGACATCCCCGCGATGCAACAGCTCGCCGAGGAGAAGCACCTGCCGATCGGTGGGAAGGACTTCAAGACCGGCCAGACGATGATGAAGACCGTCCTGGCGCCGGCGTTCAAGGCGCGCATGCTCGGTCTGGCGGGCTGGTACTCGACCAACATCCTCGGCAACCGCGACGGCGAAGTGCTCGACGATCCCGAGTCGTTCAAGACCAAGGAAGAGTCGAAGCTCGGCTCACTCGAGTACATCCTGCAGCCCGATTTGTATCCCGAGCTGTACGGGAAGGTGTTCCACAAGGTGCGGATCAACTATTACCCGCCGCGTGGCGACAATAAGGAAGGGTGGGACAACATCGACATCTTCGGGTGGCTCGGCTACCCGATGCAGATCAAGGTCGATTTCCTGTGCCGCGACTCGATTCTGGCGGCGCCGATCGTGCTCGATCTGGCGTTGTTCTTCGACCTGGCCCACCGTGCCGGGTTGGGCGGCGTGCAGGAGTGGTTGTCTTTCTACTTCAAGAGCCCGCAAGCCGCTCCTGGGCTCATTCCTGAACACGATCTCTTCATTCAGCAGACCAAACTCAAGAACACGTTGCGGTGGCTGATGGGCGAGTCCCAGATCACGCACCTGGGAGTCGAGTACTACGAGTACGGAGAGAAGTAAGCCACCGCGTGCTCCCGCGAACCCAGAGCTCCGGAGAGACTCCCTGATGCTGCAGCCGACGCTTGCCGCCGTCCGCCGACTTGCAGGAATCGCCGCCACGGCCGTCTGTACCCTCGTGGCCCATCCCCTGGCGGCGCAGACGCCGGTGCAGGGTCACGAAGCCGGCGGGGAAGCCGCGCTCGTGCTCCCCGACCTCCACCAGGCGACGTTCCTCGGGGGCATCGACGGTCACAGCCTGCTCGTGTGGGGGCTCCTGATCTGCGCCCTCGGCCTGCTGTTCGGGCTGCTGATCTACACACAGCTGAAGAACCTCCCCGTGCACCAGTCGATGCGCGAGATCTCGGAGCTGATCTACGAGACGTGCAAGACCTATCTCGTGAATCAGGGGAAGTTCCTGCTCGTGTTGTGGCTCTTCATCGGAGCGATCGCGGCGGTGTACTTCGGCGCCCTCGCCAGCAACGTCAACGCCGCGGGTCAGACGGTGCACGGCTATCCGCCGTTCACCGTGACCATCATCCTGCTGTTCAGTCTGATCGGGATCGCCGGGAGCTACGGCGTGGCGTGGTTCGGGATCCGCGTCAACACGTTCGCGAATTCCCGCACGGCGTTCGCGAGCCTCGGGGGCAAGCCGTTCCCGTGCCATGATATTCCGACCAAGGCGGGGATGAGCATCGGCATGCTGCTCGTGTCCGTCGAGCTGATCATGATGTTGTTCATTCTCCTCTTTGTCCCCGGGAACTACGCCGGGCCGTGCTTCATCGGCTTCGCGATCGGTGAATCGCTCGGCGCCGCGGCGCTGCGCGTCGCCGGGGGCATCTTCACGAAGATCGCCGACATCGGCTCGGACTTGATGAAGATCGTCTTCAAGATCAAGGAAGACGACGCGCGCAATCCCGGCGTGATCGCCGATTGCACCGGCGACAACGCGGGCGACTCCGTCGGTCCCTCGGCGGACGGATTCGAGACCTACGGCGTGACCGGGGTGGCGCTGATCACCTTCATTCTGCTCGCGGTGCACGATCCGCTGGTCCAGGTGCAGCTGCTCGTCTGGATTTTCGTGATGCGCATCATCATGATCGTGACGTCGGGCGCCTCGTACTACATCAACGCCGCGATCACGAAGGCGCGCTATGCCACCGCTGATCGCATGAACTTCGAGACTCCCCTCACGACGCTCGTCTGGCTCACGTCGATCCTCTCGATCGCGCTCACGTTCATCGTGTCGCGCCTCATGATCCCGACGTTGGGAGGCGATCCGACGCTGTGGTGGAAGCTGTCGCTCGTGATCACCTGCGGGACCCTCGCCGGCGCGGTGATCCCCGAGCTCGTGAAGGTGTTCACGTCGATGCACTCCGCCCATGTGCGTGAGGTGGTGACCTCGTCCCGCGAGGGCGGCGCGTCGCTCAACATCCTGTCCGGGCTCGTGGCAGGGGACTTCAGCGCGTACTGGCTCGGGATGGCGATGCTCGGCCTGATGGCGATCGCCTACGGCGTGAGCACGGCGGGTCTGGGCGGCCTGATGGTGGCGCCCGCGGTGTTTGCCTTCGGTCTCGTGGCATTCGGGTTCCTCGGCATGGGGCCGGTCACGATCGCCGTCGATTCCTACGGCCCCGTCACCGATAACGCGCAGTCGGTCTACGAATTGTCCACGATCGAGCAGATCAAGGGAGTCAAGGCGGAGATCAAGAAGGAGTTCGGCTTCGACGTCAACTTCGAGCGCGCCAAGGAAAACCTCGAAGAAAACGACGGGGCGGGGAACACCTTCAAAGCGACGGCCAAGCCGGTGCTGATCGGCACCGCGGTCGTGGGCGCGACGACGATGATCTTCTCGATTATCGTGGCGCTCACGCAGGGGATGCGGCCCGAGCTGGTCAACAATCTGTCGATCCTGCACCCACCCTTCCTGCTCGGGCTCATTGCAGGCGGCGCCATGATCTACTGGTTCACCGGCGCCTCGACCCAGGCCGTGACGACCGGCGCCTACCGGGCCGTCGAGTTCATCAAAGCGAACATCAAGCTCGAGGGAGCGACCAAAGCCTCGGTGGCGGACTCGAAACGGGTCGTGGCGATCTGCACGCAGTACGCGCAACGCGGCA
>DASTHG010000265.1:0-4639 GCA_035718325.1 Gemmatimonadales bacterium
AAAACGGAGCATCTTTATTCGCTTCCAACCCATAGTGCTGGCGATCGGACGATCGTCCTTCGTCTTCGCGGCTTTGCTGCCTGCCGTTTCGGACGCCCAGGTCACGGCGCCCGGCTTTGTCAACAAGCTCATGCTCGTGAGTCCCATCAGCGGCGATGAGGCCAAAGAGATGGCGTTCAACGACATATCGATGGCTCCCGGATCCACGTCGCCGCGTCACACGCATCCCGGCGACTGCTACGGCGCGGTCATCGACGGCACGGTCGAGCTTCGCATCGAAGGCCAGGAACCGAGTCTTTTCTCGGCGAGGCAGGTCTGGCATGTTCCGCGGGGCCTGGTTCACGAATTCACGAACATAGGAAATGCGCCGGCCCGTCTGGTGAATACGCTCGTGGTCGACAAAGGCAAAGTCCGAACGCAAGTAGTGCCTGCATCGCAGAAGTAATGGCGTCCGGATGGGTCCGGCACGCCACTGCCGGTGCGCGTGTGATACGCTTTTCCCCCCCGAGAGCACCGCTTCAAGGAGTCCGCAAATGCTGCGCGAACGCGTCCCCAACCTCGCCGCTTTCGTAGAGCCCGACCGGGTGCGGCGCGAGGTCTACACCGATCCCTCGATCTTCGAGATGGAGATGGAGCGCATCCACGAGCGCGTCTGGATCTACTGCGGTCACGAGACGCAGGTGCCCAGGACGGGCGACTACTACACCGTGCAGATCGGCCGCCAGCCCATGGTCATGGTGCGCGGCAAGGACGGGAAGATCAACGTCCTGTACAACCGCTGCCCGCACCGCGGCTCGATGATGTGCGGCGACCGCAGCGGCAACGCGGGCGAGTTCTTCCGCTGCTCGTACCACGCCTGGACCTTCCATCACGACGGGAAGCTGAAGAACATCCCGATGATGGAATCCGGCTATGAGGGCACGCGCTGGGGGCGCGACAACCCCGACTGCAACATGAAGCGCGCCGCGCGCGTCGAGAACTACCGCGGCTTCGTGTTCGCCAGCCTCGCCGCGGACGGCCCGTCGCTGCTGGAATTCCTCGGGCGGTCGAAGGTCGCCTTCGACGACATCTGCGACCGCTCGCCCGAGGGCCGAGTCGAGGTCGTGCCCAACTGCTTCCGCGTGATCCAGCACTCGAACTGGAAGATCTTCCTCGAGAACCAGCTCGACGCGCTGCACCCCTCGGTCACGCACCAGTCGACGGGACGCGCCGCGCGCGAGGTCGAGCTGCAGATCGAAAAGAAGACCGGGAAGATCCCGCTCTCCTACCACATGCTCTCGGCGTTCGCGACGGTGACGATCGAGAAGTGGGACAACTTCCAGACGCTCAACTACCCGGGCGGCCACTGCATCCTGACCGGCTACATGGGCCTCCGCCCGCAGGACCCGGACACGCTCGAGTACGAGCGCGTGCTCTCCAAGGCGTACGGCGAGAAGCGGAAGGAAGAGATCCTCACCACCAACATCCACCACGTGCTCATCTATCCGGGCCTGTCGGTGCAATCGCCGCTGCAGCAGCTGCGCGCGGTGCGGCCGCTCGGCGTGGACAAGACGCTCACCGAGATCTGGCACTTCCGCCTGAAGGGCGCGCCCGAGCCGATCTACCGGCGCGCGCTCGCGTACTACAACCTGGTGAACTCGCCCGCGACGCTGATCAACGCCGACGACCTCGAGAACTTCTGGAAGGCGCACCAGGGGCTCGCGTCCGAGGGCGGCGACTGGGTGAGCTTCCACCGCCACTACGGCCGCGATCTCGAGCGCGAGGGCATGGTCGAGACGGCGAAGGACTGCGGCACCTCGGAAGCGCCGATGCGCAACCAGATGAAGGCCTGGACGCAGTACATGACGGCGGGGCAGTGATGGCGAAGAAGAAAATCAAGAAGGCGGCGAAGAAGCCGGCCAGGCACGCCGCGAACGGCCACGCAACGCAGCACGCCGTCGAGCAGTTCCTCTACAAGCAGGCCGAGATCCTCGACGACAAGCGCTGGGAGGACTACATCGACCTGTTCGCCGACGACGGCGTCTACTGGATGCCGCCCGAGCCCTCGCACGCGACCTGGGAAGGCATGCCGGCGATCTTCGCCGAGGACAGGAACCTGATGACCGTGCGCATGAAGCGCGTGCTGCACCCGGACGCGTGGTCGCAGAGGCCGCTTTGGGGCACCAACCACGTCGTCGGCAACGTCGTCATCGAGAAGGAATCGGCGAACGGCGACGTCGTGGCGCGCTCGCGCTTCCACATGATGGAGCTAAGGCGCGACGACGTGCGCCACTTCGCGGGGTCGTATACCCACCACCTCAAGAAGACCAAGGACGGCTACCGCATCAAGCTGCAGCGCGTCGACATGACCAACGCGCAGGCGGCGTACGACTACGTGCTGCAGGTGTGGGTGTAGGCGGCCGGGAGAGTTCGGCCGGCGCCGTGCAGGTTTCCCTTCTCCTTCGTCGCAGGCGCTCTACTTTTCCCAGCCTGCGATGTCGGTGAGCTCTACCTTGTAACCGACGTTTTGCGGGCCCGCGGCCGCCTGCGCCACCTTCTCGACTTTTTTGAAGGCGGCGGCAAGCTCGAAGCTGAGCGTCGCGAGGACCGCGGGCTCGGGCTTGATCACCGCGACGTTCTCCATGCGAAGAAACGCCCTGCCGACCAGCTCGACGTAAATCGCCGCTGCCAGAGCGTCGACGGAATTTCTTGTTGCGGCTTCTTTCGCTGAGGACATGCGGGCGGCCTGAAAAGGGGGGAACCCGATGCTACGCCCATTGGGCCGCGGTGGTGCGCTTTTCCTCGCGCTAGCGCGACTTCGATGAGGCTCATCCGCCTACCTGAATTTCGCCGCGAGCGCCTCGGTGCCGCGCGCGAGAACCCCGGTGTCCGCTCCGACCGCGACGAACAGTCCGCCGCACTCGATCCAGCGTTTCGCGTCGGCCTCGACGCCGGTGAGGATGCCGGGCGCCTTGCCGCATTTGCGGATGCGCCGGATCGCGTCGTCGATGACGGGCATGATCTTGGGGTTGTTGGTCTCGCCGGCGTAGCCGAGCGATGCGTGCAGGTCGGCGGGCCCGATGAACACGCCGTCGACGCCGTCCACCGCCGCGATTCTCTCGAGGTTGTCGAGCGCGGTCTGCGTCTCGACCTGCACCAGCACGCAGATCTCCTCGTGCGCGCGCTTCGCGTAGTCCTTCACGCGGCCGAAGCGCGTGGCGCGCGTCGCTCCGGCGACGCCGCGCACGCCCGCGGGCGGGTAGCGCGTGTACGCGACCGCGGCCTTGGCTTCCTCCGAGTTCTGCACGTAGGGGATGAGGAGCGACTGCGCGCCGATGTCGAGGTAGCGCTTGATCGTCACCATGTCGTTCCACGGCACGCGCACCACCGGGTGCGTGGGGTAGGGCGCCGTGGCCTGGAGCTGCTGCAGCACCGACTCGAGGTCGTTCGGCGAGTGCTCGGTGTCCAGGAGTATCCAGTCGAAGCCCGAGCCCGCGACCAGCTCGGCCGCGTAGTGCGACGACAGGCTGCACCACAGCCCGATCTGGAGCTTGTTTGCCTTGAGCGCGTGCTTGAAGCTGTTCTTTGGGAGTTCCATCAGACCTGGTAGCCTTTTTCCTTGAGCGCCTTGTCGACCCAGCCGCGGTCGACGGTGCCCGCCCTGATCTGCTTCATCGAGTTCGTCTCCTTCGCCAGGATCGCCTTCGCCGAGGCGAGGACGGCCTCGGCGTGCTCGAGCGGCACCACGACCAGGCCGTCGGCGTCGCCGACGACGATGTCGCCCGGGTTCACCGGGATGCCGCCCATGACGATGGGCACGTTGATCTCGCCCGGTCCGTTCTTGTAGGGCCCGCGGTGCGTGACGCCGCTCGCGAACACGGGAAAGCTCCCCTCGCGCAGCTCGGCCGAGTCGCGGATCGCGCCCCAGATCACCATGCCGCCCACGCCGCGCTGCTCGGCGCGCGCGCTCATCAGCTCGCCGATGATGGCGTGGTCGTTGAAGCCGCCCGCGTCGACGACGATCACGTCGCCGGCCTGGGCGGTGTCGATCGCCTTGTGCACGAGCAGGTTGTCCCCGGGCGCGGTGCGCACCGTGAACGCCGGGCCGCAGAGCTTCGCGCCGTTGTGCATCGGCCGGAGCTGCGGGCCGCCGGCGTACAGGCGCTCCATGCTGTCGGAGAGGTGCGGCGTCACCATCTGAGCGAGCTCGGCGACGAGCTTCCTGTCGGGACGCTTCGGGATGGGGAGGATGCGAAAGCCGATGGCGGTCATGGCGTAGTCCGTAGCGGTTGAACGGTGAGTGTCATTCCGAGGGCGCAGCCCGAGGAATCTCCGTTGGAACGGCGTGCCGGCGAGATCCCTCGCTTCGCTCGGGATGACAGCTAGACGAATTGTACGGCGACGCCGCCCAGGGGACCGAAGTCGCCGTGCAGCGTGTCGCCTTTCTGCGCGAACACCACGCGGGTGAACGACCCTGCGAGGATCAGGTGCCCGGCCTCGAGCGTCACGCCGCTCTTGCCGAGGCGGTTCGCGAGCCAGGCCACGCCGAGCGCGGGGTGGCCGAGCACGCCCGCCGCGAGGCCGGTCTCCTCGATCTCGGAGTTGCGGTACATGATGCCGCCGACCCAGCGCAGGTCGGTCTCCATCGGCCCGATCGGCC
>DASTHG010000266.1:0-3453 GCA_035718325.1 Gemmatimonadales bacterium
GATCGGGAACGACACCCGGATGCGCGGCTGCAGCGAGTTGTGCCATGCGGCCGGGGTCATCACCGAATTGAGCGACGACTGATAGGCGGCGTCGTCCGTCGCGGTCCCATTGAGCCAGCGCGGATCGGTAAAGATGCGCCCCGGCACCGTGGGGAACAGCGCTTTGGCGTTCATGTAGTCGTAGCGCGCGCCCAGCTCGAGCACGACGTCGCCGAGATCGAGCCGGTCGGCGGCCCACACCGCCCGGGTCTCGGGATGCGCCACGAACGCGCTCATGAAGATCTGCGTGAGGAAGCCGCCGGTCCAATACGCCAGGTCGGTCTGCTTGGCCTCGACACCGAAGTTGAACCGGTGGAACCGATTCGCCTGCCAGTCGATCTGCGCGAACTCGCGGTAGCGATTCTCGCGATACAACGCCGACCCGAAGGCTGGGACGCCGAGCCCGGCGGTCGGGAACGCCGTGATCGTATTGGACCCGTTCAGCCCGTAGGGGTTGATCCGATAGGGCTGCACGTTGCGCAGATCGGTCTGATTGAGATACGGCACCCGCAGCCCGCTGTTGGTGCGGATGTTCCGTATGATCTGATCGGTGATCGGGAACGGCATCACCGATACGCCGGCGAACCGGAGCGGGGAGAAGTCGACTCCGAGCGCCGGGCTGCGGGTATTCAGCTCGTCTTGCGGGTCGAGCGGCCCGGTGATGCTGTCGTTCTGTCCCCAGCTCAGGTTGACGTTCAACGCCAGCTCGCGCTCGGCGCTCTTGAAGAACGAGTGGTTCAGGTTCAGCACCGCCAGCCGTTGCCAGGCGTGGTAGCCGCCGTACAGCGCGGGATCACCCACCACGGCGCCGGGGCTGAACCGGCCCTGTTGTCCGCTCGCGAGGCCGGTGAGCGCAATACTCGATCCGGCGCCGTACGAATACGACAGCTTGCCCTGCGTCTGGAGGTTGTCGTTCCAGTTCATCGGGAGCCGGAGGCCCTGGCACGCGAAGCCCGAGTTCTTCGCCGGATTGCAGCTGCCGCTGTACTGCACGAACGTGGGGACGCTGACGGCGTTGCCGTCGCCATCCACCACCGTGGTGTCCACACCCCCCAGGACGTACGTCGGAACCTTGTCCTGATCGCTCGCGCCGAAGCCCGAGAGCTGGCCCTGCATCACCCCCGAGAGGAAGAAGCGCAAGTTGGGAATGGCCGGCACGGGGCCGCCGAGGGATCCCTCGAAGCGGTTGAAGCCGACGCTGAGCGAGTTGCCGAACGGCTCGTCGGTCTGGTAGTTGAGGGCCCCTTGGAGCTTCGAGCCGCCCGCTTTGGTGGTGAACGACACGACGCCGGACTGGGCGTCACCGAACTCGACGCCGATCGCCCCCGTCGTCACCGACGCTTCTTCCACGGCGTTCGTGCCGACCGTGATCGCTTGCCCGCCGGTCTGCTGGCTGCGTACCGGCGCCCCGTCGATGTACACGTTCTGCTCCCCGGGGCGACCGCCGCGAATCGACACGCCGAGCGCCGATCCGGACTCCACCACGCCCGGTTGCAGCGCGATCACGTTGCGCACGTCGTCGACGGGAAGGCTATTGATCGTCTGCCCCGACACGATCGACTTCGAGGCCACCTCGTCGCGCGGCACGATGGGATTCGCGGCGGCGGTCACCGTCACTCCCGTCACGGCCACCGCCGAGGGCGAGAGCCTGACGTTCAGGGTGAGGGTCTGGCCGCCGAGCACACGCACGTTCTGAATCTCGGTGGGGGCGTACCCGATGAATTGCGCGCGCAGCGTGAAGCTGCCCACCGGGACGTTGTTCAGAAAGTAGTAGCCCTGGGCGTCGGTCATGGCGCCGAACGAGGTCCCCACGATGACGATCTGGGCGTTCGCCAACGCTGCGCCCGCCGCGTCCGTCACCGTGCCTTCGACCTTGCCGGTCGTCTGCTGCGCCGCCAGTGGCAGCGCCGCAAGGGCAACGGCGAGGAGTGGACCGAAGACCGTCTTCACACAACGTGTCATGGCAAGCGTCCTCCTGGATGGTGAATGCGGATGGATCCTCTCGACGCGGAGAGGCCAGTGAGGCGACGCTAGCGCATGGAGGGAGGGGGATTCAACGGGCCTGCGACGAACGGCGATCCCACGCGACGGACACGTCGCCGGACGGGACGGGCGCGGCCACGCGTCCGCGAGTCCATTTCGTCGTGCCGCAGCGGCGATTCGTCGCAGTCGCCTTGCTCCGACGTCGCATGCGCTGTCGATTGTCTGCGCATGACCACGTCTCCGAGACGGGCCGTCGCGACCGGCGCCCTCGCTGTCGCGGTGCTCGACATGCTGGACTGCATCGTCGTGTATGGCCTGCTGCGCGGCGTCACCGTCACGCAGTGTTTCCAGGGCGTCGCGTCGGGAGTGCTCGGCCGCGACTCGTTTCAGGGAGGCTGGCCTACCGTCCTGCTCGGCGGCGTCCTGCATCTGTTCAACGCCAGCGTGATCGTGACCGTGTACGCCCTCGCCAGCCAGCGCGTGGCGCTGCTGACCCGGCGGCCGGTGCTCAGCGCCATCCTGTACGGCTGTCTCGTCTTCCTCGTGATGAATTTCGTCGTCGTCCCGCTCTCGGCGGCGCGCGTCATGCGGATCACGCTCGTGAACCTGGTGAACGGGTTCCTGGGCCACATCATTTCCGTCGGGCTTCCCTGCCTCTGGGTCATCCGGGCGTCCCGTCCGCGGGAGACGGCCGCCGTGTGACGCGCAGGCTTCATCTACCGTCGCCGCCCGACGCGGACCATCTTCCCCCGGCATGAACGCCCCCCCCGCCCGGAGGCCCGCCCCCTGGGGCCTCATTCTCGGGGCGTGGACCGCCTATGGGTTGGTGCAGGCGGCCGAGATGTTCATCAATTTTCAGGTGCGCGGCGGAGCGCTCGCGTGGTGGCAGCCGTTGTTGGCGCAGCTGCCCCAGTCCCTCATCTGGGCGCTCGTGACGCCGAGCATCATCTGGCTGGGGCGGCGCTTCCCGATCGTGGACCGCCGCTGGCCGCAGCACGTGGCCATCCACCTCGCCATTTGTTTGTCGTTCGTGTTCCTGCAGGACGTCGTGTACGCCTATCACCTCTCGAACGTCATCCCGTCGACCGCGCCGCGCGGCGTGTGGGCGCTCGCGCTCCAGCTCTTCATCGTGTGGGCGTTGTCCGACGGACTGCTCTACTGGATGGTGCTGGTGGTGAGCTATGCCGTCGACAACTACAGGCGTTTCCGCGAGCGCGAGCTCGCGGCGTCACAACTCGAGACGCAGTTGGCGCAGGCGGATCTGCAGGCGCTGAAGATGCAGCTGCAACCGCATTTCCTGTATAACGCGCTGCATACCATCGGCTCGCTCGTACGCACCGGCGACCGCGAGAACGCCGTGCGGGTCGTCGCGGGTCTCGGCGGGCTGCTGCGCCTCGTGCTCGATCATGCCGCGCAGCAGGAAGTACCGCT
>DASTHG010000267.1:0-4416 GCA_035718325.1 Gemmatimonadales bacterium
CATCAACGGCGTCGCCGCGGCATATTCTGGCGCCGCCTACCATCAACAAATCACCGACTTCGTGGCGCGGCTCAACGCGGCGGGGATGGTCGTCATCCTCGACTTGCATTGGACTGCGGCGGATTCAGGGATCGCGCTCGCTCAGGCGCCGATGCCGAATCGCGACCACACGCCGGAGTTTTGGCGCGAGGTCGCCGTCACCTTCAAGGGCAACGACGCAGTGGTCTTCGACCTGTTCAACGAACCCTTCCCCGACAACAACAGCGACACTCCCGAGGCGTGGCGCTGCTGGAAGGACGGCGGGACCTGCAGCGGCATGACCTTCCAGGCAGCCGGGATGCAGGAGCTGGTCGATGCCGTCCGTGGGACGGGCGCGACCAACGTGATCATGGTCGGAGGGATCGAATACGCCGCGGATCTCGGACATTGGCTCGCCGACGCCCCCGCCGACCCGCTCCACAACCTGGCCGCCTCGTGGCACATCTACAACTTCAGCTGGTGCAATGCCATCACCTGCTGGAACGGCGCCGCGGATTCCGTCGCCCGGCAGGTGCCGCTCGTGCTCGGTGAGCTGGGACAGAACGACGGCGGCTCGAGCTTCGTCGATTCCCTCATGAACTGGATGGACACGCGCTCGCAGAGCTACCTCGCCTGGACCTGGGACGTGTGGGGGCAGTCGCTCGACCTGATCAAGAGCTACGACGGCACCCCCACGGCCTACGGCCAGACGTTCAAGACCCGCTTCGCCGAGCCCTGACTACTCCGCCCGCATCGCGACGGCCGGATCGATCAGCGCCGCCCGGCGGGCCGGAATGTAGGAGGCGAGCGTCGCCGCTCCGAGCAGCACCACCGACACAGCGAGAAACGTCACCCAATCAGCGGCCGGTGTTTCGAACAACAGCGTCGCCACGTAGTGACTCAACGACCAGGCCGCCGCGAGACCGATCGGAACCCCGATCAGCGCCAGCAGAACCCCCTGACGCATGGTCAGGCCCATCACCCCCCGGCGCGTGGCGCCGAGGGCCAGACGGATTCCGATCTCACGCACGCGGGCGCTCACGCCGTAGGAAATCACCCCGTAGATCCCGAGCGCGGCCAGCAAGAGTCCCACAAGGCCGAATGCGGCCAGCAGCAGCAGGTAGAACCGCGGCTGCGCGACGCTCGCCGACAGCGCCCCGCCCATGGTCGTGACATCGACCACGGGGAGTCCGGGATCGACCGCCCGGCCCGCCGAGATGAGCTCCGCTTTCGCCGCCGGCAACGCGAGCGGTGAGCGGACCAGCACGGTGATGTCCCGGACCGGCGCCTGGGCGAACGGCAGGTAGACGAAGGGCACCGGGCGGGCCCCACGGCTGGATTCGACCATGTCGGGCACGACCCCGACGATCTCACCGCCCGCGGAGGTTTGCGACCCCCACTCCATGCTGTCGCGATCCCACCCGAGCGTTACGAACTTGCCGAGTGCTGATTCGTTCTGGAAATAGCGGCGCACGAACTCACGGCTCACCATCATCACTTGCGGAGCGTGCGCCCGATCAGCGGCGGTGAACCCACGGCCGGCCACGAGCGGGACCCCGAGGACCTGGAAATACGCATCGGACACCGGCCGCACGTACACGATGCGGCGAGCCGTCGGCGTGCTGGGCGGCCAGCCGCGCACCTCGAAGCTCGTGATGATGTGATCCTGCGCGAGCGGCCGGCCGAATCCGATCGCCGCGAGGCTCACGCCGGGTTCGCCGCGAACTTCCGCGAGGAGGCGATCGCCGAACGCGCCGACGTCCTTGTCCATTCCGTAGCGCGCCCCGGGGAGGGAGATGGTGGCCGTGGTGACGCGGTCAGCTTGAAAGCCCGGATCGATCCCGACGAGACGCGCGAAGCTGCGGAGAAAGAGCCCGGCGCCCACCAGGAGCACGACCGCGAGCGCGGCTTCGAGCACCACGAGCGCGTTGCGGAGCCGGCGCGCCGCCAGCGTACCCGATCCCCGGTTGCCCGCCCGCAGCGCCGAGCTGACGTCGCCGCGGGAGGCGTGAATTGCCGGCGCCAGCCCGAACAGGACGCCGGTGATGAGCGCGAGCCCGACGGCGAACGCCACCACGCGCGCGTCGAGGTTCACTTCGTCGAGCCGCGGCAACCCGCTCGGCCCGAATGCGCGCACCGCTTCCACCAGCCACCGCGCGAGCACGACGCCTGCCGCAGCGCCGGCCGCCGACAGCAGCAGGCTTTCCGTCAGGAGCTGGCGGACGATCTGCCAGCGAGCCGCCCCCAGGGCGGTGCGCACGGCGAGTTCAGTCTCCCGCCCCGCAGCCTGTGCCAGCTGCAAATTCGCCACGTTGGCGCAGACGACCAGCAGCACAAATCCCACGGCGGCCAACAGCGCCTCGAGCGCCCGTCGGCTGTTCTGCACCATCAGCTCGCGCAGCGGCCAGGCACCGGCCGAGTACCGCGCGTTGGTCTCGGGATACTCCGCGGCGAGCTGCCGGCCCACGGTCGCGAGATCGCGCTCCGCCTGGGCCGCCTCCACCCCGGGCGCCAGCCGGCCGATCCCCATCAGGTCGTGGGCGCCGCGATTGGTGGGATCGAGTTCCCACCGGTGGTACAGCGTCACCCACGCCTCGGAGTGCTCGGGATAGCTCATCCACCCCGGCACAATGCCGATCACCGTAAACGGCTCGCCATCCAGCGTGATCGTTCCGCCCACGAGACTCGAGTCGCCGCCCAGAACGTTGCGCCAGACCGACTCGGACAGCACGACGACCCTGGGACCTGCAGGCTGCTCCTCGTTGGCGGCGAACGTTCGCCCCTGGACCGCCCGCACGCCAAGGACATCGAAGAACGACGCACTCACGCGGCCGACATGGAGCCGTGCCGGCAGCGCGCCGCTGCGCGTGAGGTTCATGGCACCGAAGTCCATGGCCGCCATGCCGGTGAAGCTATGTGTCCGCGCGCGATAGTCCTGGAAGTCCATCGCCGACATGGCGGTGGGATTGCCATCGTTCGTGCTCGCGATCTGCATCAGGCGCGCCGGATCGGCGTACGGCAATGGCTTCAGCAGCACGCCGTAGACGATGCTGAACATGGCGGTGGTCGCACCGATGCCGAGGGCGAGGGTCAGTACGGCGGCCGCGGTGAAGGTCGGCGCGTGTACCAGCTTGCGGATGGCGTGAAGGATCGTCTGCAGCACCGTGGTGGCTCCGTAATGGTCGAGCCGGTTAGATGGCAAGCACCATGCCATTCCCTTGCTTGTATCGCATTGTATTACAATGACTTGTGCGCCGATCCGATGCTGCGAATCGCGCTACTGTCCGGGGATGGGACGGGTCGTTCTGAAACCGCACAACCCCGGTCTATTTTCCCTCCTCCATGCCCGACGCGCTCGCGGTCCTCAAGACAACGCTCGCCGATCGCTACGCGGTCGAGCACGAGCTGGGGCGCGGCGGCATGGCGACCGTCTATCTCGCCCGCGACGTGCGACACGACCGGGCGGTCGCCATCAAAGTGCTCGAGCCCGACCTGGCGGCCGCGTTCGGCGCGGAGCGATTCCTGCGCGAGATCGGGATTGCGGCGCAGCTATCGCATCCCTACATCGTGCCGCTGATCGATTCCGGCGAGGCGGGGGGACTGCTTTACTACGTCTCACCGTTCGTCCCCGGCGGCTCCCTGCGCCAGCGTCTGGACCAGGACGGCCGGCTCCCGCTGAAGGACGCGTTGCGCATCATCGAGGAAGTGGGCGCTGGACTCGATTACGCGCATCGCAATGGCTTCGTGCACCGCGACGTGAAGCCCGAAAACATCCTGTTCGCCGACGGCCATGCACTCCTGGCCGATTTCGGCATCGCCCGCGCCGGCGCAGCCCCTGGCAAACCCACCGTCACGGCGGTCGGCCTGGCGCTCGGCACACCCGAGTACATGAGCCCCGAGCAGGCGAGCGGCGACCAGAACCTCGGGAGCGAGAGCGACGTCTACTCTCTCGCCTGCGTGCTGTACGAGATGCTCACGGGCGCCCCGCCGTTCGACGCCGGCAGCCCACGCGCCACGATGGCGAAACAGATCTCGGAGACCCCCCGCCCGCTGCGGGCCCTGCGCCCTGAAGCGCCCGCCATGATCAGCCGCGCCGTCGAGCGCGCTCTGGAGAAGGAACCTGACGCCCGGTTCACGAGCGTCGCCGAGTTCGTCGCGGCGCTGAACGCCCCGCCGGCCGATGACGGCGCCGCACCGGCCGCCTCCACCCCGCGCAGTATTGCCGTGCTGCCGTTCGTCAACGCTAGCCCCGACCCCGAGAACGAGTACCTCTCCGACGGCATCACCGATGAGCTGATCGATGCCCTGGCGAAAGTCGACGGACTCCGCGTGGCATCGCGCACGTCGGTGTTCGCGCTCAAAGGCAAACCGCTGGACATCCGCGCCATCGGCGCCCTG
>DASTHG010000268.1:0-6615 GCA_035718325.1 Gemmatimonadales bacterium
CGTATACGTGGCCCCGGCGAGCGAACCAGTGATCGTATGCGCAATCGGCAGTCCGTCGGACCAGGACTGGAATATGAACCGGGTCCGGCCCCCGGCCACGAACTGTGTGTCGGCTACGGCGAGCGTGTGGGTCGAGCCGTCGTCCAGCAGGTCCCGAAACGCCGTCACGGTCACCCCGTCCACCTGAACCTGCGCGGCGCTATCACTGGCGGCGACCACCGTCGGCTGTCCGAAACGGACACGAAACGCCATCGCGCCGTTCGGCACGAGCTGGCGAATCGAATCGATCGCGAAGCCGGCGAAGCTCGAATCCGAGTTCATCGACGCCGCAGGCACCGAGCCGACCGAGAACCCGGAGTTTCCGCTCGTCCCCGGGTAGGGATCGCCACCGTCGCCGCGGTTGCAGCCATGGTCATCGCACCACAATTGCCGCAGGCCGTCCGCCTCATCCAGCGCGAGGCCGTGAATCGGCAGCGAATTCATCTGATTGTCTTGTCGAAACCCGTTGTCCGCCGCGACTACGGAGTCGACATGCCAGATGAAGAGTCCGCCGCCGCACCCTGGCGGGTTGTTGCTGCGCCCACAATGCACGCGGATCATCGCGCTGTCGGACCCGAGGCGCTGGCGATTCTCGACCAAGAAGTATTCGCCGCGGGGATTCGGCCCCGTCGGGCGCACGACGAACGCGCTGTCGGACTGCGGCGAGGGACCGAGCGTGTAGCTGCCTCCCACGGTGACGGGCGCAAGGGTCACCCACCCCAGCTCGCCGAGCGACCACGCCTCCATCCGCGCCGGCGAAAGCGGCGTGGCGTAGTTGCCGCTCCCCATGATGCCCCACTCGCCGATCCCCTGGGTGACGAAGCTGAGGTCGTACAGATCGGGGAGTCCGAGCCCGTGTCCCGATTCGTGCGCCGCGGTCCCGGCCGGCATGATCTGACTCGTGTCGCACGCCGTCGACCCACCCACGCCGCTCTGAAAGGTGTAGTCGCGGATCTTGATGAACCCGCCGTTGTGCGCCGGCGTCCTGGTCACATACGGAGTGAACAGCTGGTAGCGGTGCGACCAGATGTGGTTGTTGGTCGAGCCGCCACACGCGCCGTCCTGCGCTGGATGTACGAAGATCGCCAGGTCGACGTAGCCGTCGTCATCGATCGAGTTTGGAATACCGTCCGGGCCGTCGTTGTCGAACTGCCCCCAATCGATCGTGGTGGCCGAGTCGATCTTGGCGAGCGCCTCGGCCATGCCGTCCTGCATCCGGACGACGGCGACCCCACTCCAGATGCCGTTGCAATTCGTGGTACCGAACGGATTCCCGAAACAGTTGGTCCCGCCGGTATAGGCGCTTTCATTGCTGTCGAGCGCCGCCCAGCCGAGGACGCGGCCCTGCACGCTGAAGAGATGGCGGGACAGCTCTTCATAGTAGGTGCGGATGGTATACGGCCGAGGGGGAGAGAGCGCAGCGGGGTTGGTGCCGAAAAGCGCGGCGCTATACTGGGCCGTGTCCCGCAGCGTGGCGAGGTTCGTGTCCTTGTACCGCAACAGGATCGCGGGGACGAGCAAAGTCCCGGAAACGGTCAGCGCACCAGCCAATGGCTCGGCCCCCTCGAGTGGAGCGTTGAGCCTCGAGAAATCGCGGCGCCCGAGCAGCGCCGCCCGCGCCCGGGCGACTGCCCGCGCCCGCACCCGCCAAACCCCATTGGGATGGAAATCGAATCCCGGAACCTCCCACCGCGGTGAGAGCTGCTGCTGCGCGGCCGCCAACCCGGGGCCCGACACGAGCACCACGAGCCCCAGCCAGATGGACCGGCAACGCCTCACAGACAACTCCTCAACGCAGGAGACACTCCGCCGCAATTTACTCTAGGAGTAGATACCGGATGGAGCGGTGGGCCGCGTCACAATGTGCGAACGGTGCGTTTGGACCGCCGCGCCATCCACAGTCCGAGAACGCTGAACGCCACGACGCCGCCCACCACCTTACCCTCATAAAGGAAGGGATGGATCTCGTCGGAAGGCGGAACAAACCCCAGCACGATCGACAGCAGGACGGCGGCGAGACCGAGCACGCCGAGCAGCAGTGTCCCGGCGCTGCGCCGGCGCCGCAGTTTGAGATACACGACGAAGATGTAGAGGTACGGGATAAAAAAGAGGATCAAGGTCGTCTGCGTGAGCAGCAGATAGGCAGACTTGACGCTGGTGTTCGCCAGACTCGCCACGATGAACAGCGTCGCCACGACGCCCATCAGGATCAGCGAGACATAGGGCGTGTGCCAGCGGGGGTGCAGCCGGGCGAACGCCGGCGGCAGCGCGTCGTTCACGCCGGCCGCGAACGGCAGGCGCGCCGACCCGGCGAGCCAGGCCCCCACACCTCCCAGGTTTCCTACGGTGAGGAGGATCGCGATCGCCGCCGGCAGCCAGCCGATCCCGGAGCCGCCGAGGCGATCGACCAGCGCCTGGGCGGCCTGCGGCATGCCGTTGGTGACGCTCACCGTGTCCGACGGGAGCGCGACCAGCATCGCGGCCGTCCCGATGATATAGACTGCGACGATCGCGAACCCGGACACCACGACGCCGCGCCGCAACGTGGCCGCCGCGTCGCGAATCTCTCCGCCGAGTGTGGGCGCCAGCTCGAGGCCCGCGAACGCGAACGTCATCGTCGCGAACAGATTGATCGACGACAGAT
Source organism: Gemmatimonadales bacterium (assembly GCA_035718325.1). Taxonomy (GTDB): domain Bacteria; phylum Gemmatimonadota; class Gemmatimonadetes; order Gemmatimonadales; family GWC2-71-9; genus DASTHG01. Next base: position 2,684 of record DASTHG010000268.1, read on the forward strand.
CGAACCGGGTGGGGACGAGCCCGCCCGCGTGGAGCGGGGTGGCACTCCCGCGCGCGGTAAGCCCCCAGACAGCGAGCAGCACGAACAGCACCGCCGGAATCCACGTCCCGATGCCGCCGAGATTCTGCAGCCACTTCCCCACCCGCAGCCCCACCACGTTCAGCCACACGGCGACCCACAGTCCCACGAGCGAAACGACCAGGATGAACCGGGAATCGTTCCCCAGGGCGGCCGTCCGCGCGCCCCCCGCGTATGCCGCGATCGCCGCCGTCGTCACGAGCAACGAGGGGAAATAGAAAAGATTGTTCACCCAATAGAGCCATCCCGCCACGAACGCCTGCCGCGGTCCGTAGGCGCGGTCGACCCAGCAGTAGATGCCTCCGGAGCTGGGATCGATGTCGGCCAGCTCCCGCACCGCGATCGCCGAGGGAATGAAAAACACCAGCATCGCCACGACCCACACGGTGAGGGACGCGAGCCCAAACTGACTCGCCGCCGTGGTGAGCCAGCGCAACCCCACGATCGCCGTGATGTTGAACAGCACGACGTCGCGGAGCCCCATGACACGGGGCAGCTCGGGCCGTCGGGCGGGGGCGCTCACAGTCAGGGCCGCATCGCATGCAACCGGGCGGTTGCCCAACCGATGCCGCTCCCCAGCGCAGCCCCGGCGAGCACATCACTCGGGAAATGCTTTCCGCCGTCGACCCGCAGCACGCCGACGGCGGCCGCCGCGACGTAGAACAGGATCGCGTTGCGCTCGCCGTGCGGGAGGTGCTGGCGCAGCGCGAGGGTGGTGTAGGCGGTCGCCGCGGCGAACGCCAGGGACGTATGGCCCGACGGAAAGGACTCCCGGTTGTCGGGATCGGTGGCCGCCATCGGGGCGCCCGCCCGGTACAACGCGGGGCGCGCCCGATGCACGCCCACCTTGAGCAGTTCCGTCGCCGCGACGGTCCACGACACCGCATCGGCCATCACGGCGGCGTTGCCGCGGGCACGCGCGCCATCGACGTGTGTCACGCTCGCGAGTGCCACACCGCCGGCGATTCCGAGGAGCAGCACGGTGCTCGCGGTGCGCGCGCCGCTCGAATTCGAGCGGATCGCCACACGCTCGTATCCCGGCAGCCCCAGGGAGTCGCAGGGAGCGCACCGCGACAACGGGGGCCGCGCGATCAGCGCAGCCCCGGCAACCAGCGCGCCGCCCGCGGTCCACGCCACGTCCCCCCAACCGCTCGAATAGCGCGGCGTTGCGTTCTGCGCCGCGAGGGATCCGGCGGACAGCACGAGGGAGTAGAACAACAGGGAGCGTACCACAGCGACCGTAACTTACGCAGCCACCGAAAACATCGCTAACACACGATCGCGCATTACCTTGCGATTTCCGCAAGGCCCGGCTAAGCTGTAGCACGATTTCCACACCTTCGAGGGCTCGTGCGCACAGAGACGCTGCAACACATCGCGCTGTTCGACAAATGCCGCAACTTCACCCGCGCCCGCGAGGTGCAGGCGGCTGGGCTGTACCCGTACTTCAAGGCGATTTCCCGCTCCGAGGACACCGTCGTCGTCATCGAGGGCAAGGAACGGATCATGATGGGCTCCAACAACTACCTGGGGCTCACGCATCATCCTGAAGTGCTGGCGGCGGCTCGGGGCGCGCTGGAGCGCTACGGCTCGGGGTGCACGGGGAGCCGGTTCCTGAACGGCACGCTGGATCTCCACGAGCAGCTCGAGACGGAGCTGGCGGAGTTCCTCGGCAAGGAATCGTGCCTCGTCTTTTCGACGGGCTACCAGGCGAATCTTGGCGTCATCTCGGGGCTCGTCGGCCGCGGCGACGTCGTCTTCCTCGATAAGCTCGACCACGCCTCGATCGTCGACGGTGCCAAGATGTCGCACGGCGAGACGACGCGGTTCAACCACGGCGACCTGGCCGGTCTCGAGCGCAAGCTGCAGCGCGTCCCGGAGGGCACCGGGACGATGGTGATCGTGGACGGCGTCTACTCGATGGAAGGCGACATCGCCGACCTCCCGGCCCTGCTCCGTGTCACGCAGAAGTACGGGACGGCCCTGGCGGTCGACGACGCGCACTCGATCGGGGTGCTCGGCCCCAAGGGAGACGGCACGGCCGCCCATTTCGGCGTGACCGAGGAAGTCGATCTCATCGTCGGCACCTTCTCCAAGTCGCTCGCCTCGATCGGCGGCTTCGCCGCCGGTGCCGAGAACATCATCCATTACCTCAAGCACCACAGCCGGCCGCTGATCTTCACCGCCGCGCTGCCGCCTTCGAACACGGCGGGCGTGCTCGCCGCGTTGCACGTGATGCAGCGCGAGCCGGAGCGCCGCGATGCGTTGTGGGCGAACACGCGGCGGCTGCAGGACGGCCTGCGGACCCTGGGCTTCGACATCGGCCCGACGGATACACCGATCGTGCCGGTGTTGATCGGCCCGCTCGAAAAAACGTTCCTGTTCTGGCGCAAACTGTTCGACGCGGGCGTATTCACGAACCCCGTCGTGCCGCCGGCGGTGCCGCCGTCGCAGTGCCGGTTGCGCACCAGCCTGATGGCCACCCATACCGATGAGCAGATCGATCGTGCGCTGGACACCTTCGGTCGGCTCGGCAAGGAGCTGGGGGTCATTTGACCGTCGCAGTCGAGCCCGTCCGCACCGGACGGGATCTCGAACGATTCATCGCCTTTCCGTACACGCTGCACCGGCGGGATCCCACGTGGGTCCCGCCGTTGCGCATGGACGTCCGCACCATCCTGTCGCCCAAAAAGAATCCGTTCTTCGAGCACGCCTCGGCCGCGTACTTTGTGGCACGGCGCAACGGCGACATCGTGGGGCGCATCGCGGCGATCCAGAACGACAGCCACAACACGCTCCACAAGGATCGCGTCGGGTTCTACGGCTTCTACGAAAGCGTGGACGACCAGGGCGTCGCCACCGCGCTGTTCGATCAGGCGGCGAGCTGGCTGCGCAAGCGTGGCCTCGATACGATGCGCGGACCGATGAACCCCTCGATCAACGACGAGTGCGGGCTCCTGGTGCAGGGCTTCGAGAAACCCCCCGTGGTGCTGATGCCGCACAACCCCGCTTACTACGTGCCGCTGCACGACGCTTACGGATTCCGGAAGGCGAAAGACCTGATCGCCTTCTGGGGCGGCGGCGAGACGCCGATGCAGCCCCCCGAGCGATTCACCCGCGCCGGGGAGGTGCTGGCCAAGCGATTCGGCGTGACGCTGCGGCCGCTCAACATGAAGCGCTTCCATGAGGAAGTGGAGCTCGTGAAGTCGTTGTTCAACGAGGCGTGGGAGCAGAACTGGGGCTACGTGCCGATGACCGACGCGGAGCTCGAGCACCTCGCCAAGCAGCTCAAGCCGATCATCATCGCCGACCTGGTCGTCTTCGCCGAGATCAAGGGTCGTGTCGTGGGATTCGGCGTCGCGATCCCCGACTTCAACGTTGCCCTGAAGCACAATCCGTCGGGGCGGCTCTTCCCCGGCCTGCTGAAGATCCTCTGGTACTCGCGCAAGATCGACCGCGCGCGCATCCCTCTCCTCGGGGTGGTGAAGGATTATCGCGGCAAGGGGATCGACGCCCTGCTGTACCACTGGATCTGGACCCACTCGACCGCCCGCGGCATGCCGCAGGGCGAAGCGGGCTGGATCCTCGAGGACAACGCCCCGATGGTGAACGGGCTCATGCAGCTGGGATTCCGCCCCTACAAGACGTATCGCATCTACGACAAGACGCTGTGAAGGCGTTCGTCACCGGCGGGACGGGGTTCGTGGGAACCCATCTCGTCCGGGCCCTGCGTGCACGCGGCGACGCCGTCACCTGCCTCGTCCGCTCTCCCGATCGCGCGCGGGCGCTGGGGTGGATGGACGTCCACATCGTCCCCGGCGACCTCGACTCGCCGGCGGCCCTGCGGCAAGGGT
>DASTHG010000269.1:0-13040 GCA_035718325.1 Gemmatimonadales bacterium
TTGCCAGCTGGGTCTCGCGCGTCTGCAGCTCTGCCAGCAGCGTACGGATCGCCGCCGGAATCGTCATCGTCTTGAGTGTCTGGATGTCCTCGGTGAGCCGCTGGATCGTCGGGTAGCTGTCCCCGTAGCGCAGCTGCAGAGCGCGCAGCTGCGCTTGTTTGTCGGTCAGCTCCTTCACCACTGCGGGAAGTTCGGCACTGTGCTGGACGGCGCCGATGCCGAGCAGCCGCTCCGCGCTGATCCCGTTCGAGTCCCGGGATTGCGCCAGCACCTGCTCGAGGTCGGCGCGATCCTGTTGGATCGATTGTCGTTCCAGCTCCTGGGAAAAGAACGACGTGATCGCCGGATCGCGCTCCCCACCCGCGGCGCCGTCTTTCCCGGGGGCCACGTCGGCGAGCGACGGCAGCGTAATCGTCTGCACGCGGAATCGCTCCAGCGCTGTCTCGGCGCCCTGTAACTGCTGCTCGGCCTCGCGGCGCTGGTCTTCGAGCAGGCCGGCGAGCTCGGTCAGCTTCTGCTGCTGCAGCCCCGTCGCCACCTCGATGTAGCGCTGCGCAATGGCATTGACGGTCGCCGTCACCCGGCGTGGGTTACTCCCGGCGAGCTCCAGCGTGAGCAGGCTGCCGTTGAGATCGATGTGCAGTTGCAGCTGATCGGCCAGCTGCCGCGCGGCATCGTGCGCTGGCAGCAGCGTGAACGTCACCGTGCGCGCCGGCGTGAGCGCGCCGGCGATCGGCACCCAGTGCAGGCCGATCGCGCGGCCCACCGAGTCGCCGACGACACCGGAGTCGAGTACGACGTTCCCCTCACCCGCGATGGTCCACGCTCGGCCCGCGGGATCGACGCGCAGCACGTACGAGCCGGGGCGATACGGGTCCGCGAGAGTAGCCCCGGACAGGGCCGCCGAGTCGGCGGGGGAGCCGGCCTGCGTGAGCAGCCCGCCGGCCGTGACGACCGGGGTCAGCACCGCATCCGACTTGATCAAATCGAGCCAGGCCTCGGGGTCGAACAGCCGCTCCGAGCGGATCGGACCGATGTCGCTGCCGCGATGCTGGCTCTCGTCGATCCAGATCGTCGCGCGCGCGACGTATTGCGGGTGGAAGAAGCGTGTCGCCCAGAGTCCGCCGAGGGTCCCGAGCAAGGTCAGTCCAAGAATCACGAACCGGCCGCGCCACAGCGTGGCCAGCGTTCGGCGCCAGTCGATGGTGTCGGCCGCGTCTTCGCGGACCGTGGTCGGCCAGTCGCGCAGCCGTCCGCCCGCCTCGACTGAGGCGGGGAGAGTCGACCGTCGAGGCCCGGGCAAACGTTCCATTGATGCATCTTCTCCGACTGAGAGTCCGCCGTACCAAACGCAAATACGGGACCGCCCGAACTCCTCAGGACTCGAGGCGCCGCGCCGCATATCAGTGCAGCCGGGCTGTGCACCGGGTGCAGGATGGTGCGGCGACAGCGCCTACTCCAACTGCTGAGAATCGAGAGATGTGCCGTCCCGTCTGGGTTTTCTGGATCCGTGGCTCTCACGCGGCGTTTGGCCCGGTCGATGCATTACGGCGCTCGGAACGAGACGAAGACTCTTCTCAAGGACGGGACTGATGGCGTTTCCTATGGCCGTACCCTTCGCCCGCATGCCGGGCGCCCTCCGTACGGTTGCGCGCGACGAAGCGCGGGCCCGCTCCGCCGTACCGGCTGAGCCCACAGCGGTCGCGAACGTCCGACTTCGGGTCTTGGTCGTCGACGACGACGCCGCGTTGCGCAGCACGTGCTCGAGTCTGCTGAAGTTGTCGGGCTACGATGTGACGCTCGCCAGCCGGGGGCAGGAGGCGCTCGACCTGCTGCGGCGCTGTGGATACGACATCGTGCTCGTGGACCTCCAGATGACCCACGTGGACGGCCTGGCGCTGCTGCGCACCGCGCTCGCGACCCGTCGCGATACCATCGTGATCGTGATGACCGACAACCCGAGCCTCGATTCCTGCATCGAAGCCCTGCGTCAGGGGGCCTGGGACTACCTGCCCAAGCCGTTCTCCGCGGCACACCTCCAGATCCTCGTGGGCCGGGCCGCGCACACGTTGCAGATCGCCCATCAAGCACGCGACATCGAGTCGGGCGCGACCGAGGCCCCCAATCCGAGCGACGCTCTCACCCTGCTCGGGACCGCCCCGGCGTTCCGCCGCACGATCGAACTGGCGAAAAAGGTCGCCCAGACCGACGCCTCGGTGTTCATCACCGGCGAAAGCGGCAGCGGCAAGGAGTTGATTGCCCAATACATCCACCGCCAGAGCCAGCGCGCCGGCCAGCCCTTCGTGGCGATCAACTGCGCCGCCCTGCCGGAGGCGCTGCTCGAGTCGGAGATGTTCGGACACCGCAAGGGCGCCTTCACCGGCGCCGTGCGGGACAAACCCGGACTGCTCGAAGCCGCGCACGGCGGCACGCTGTTTCTCGATGAGCTGATCGAGATGCCGAAGTCGATTCAGGCGAAGCTGCTGCGGGTGCTGCAGGACGGCATCGTGCGGCGTGTCGGCAGCGAGACGACTGACGCGGTTGTAGACGTCCGCTTCATCGCCGCCACCAACGGGGATCCCGAGGCCTCGATCGCAGCCGGCGCGTTGCGCGAAGATCTCTACTACCGGCTGTGCGTCGTACCGCTGCAGGTTCCTCCATTGCGGGACCGGCCGGAAGACATCCCGCCCCTCGCCGAGTACTTCCTCGCAACCTTTTGGTCCCGCCACCGGGGCCGGCAAGCGACGTTTCCGCGCTTCAGTGATGCGGCAATCCGTGCGCTCGTGGCGAACTCCTGGCGCGGCAACGTTCGCGAGCTGCAGAACCTGATCGAGAAAGTCGCCGTCGTCGTCGAGCCCGGCACGATGATCCGGCCGCAAGACCTGGGATTCGCGCCCGATCCGGCGAGCGTGGCCGAGCCTGAGCCGATGTGCGAGGTTGCCTCCCCTGCTCCGGAGCCGGAAATGTCCGCACCTGTGGACGTACCCGCTGCGGTTCCTTCGCCAGTCGCTGTTGTGACGGCCCCGGCGCCGCAGGACGCTGCCCTTGCCCCCGCCCCCGCTCCTCCCAGCGTGACCGTGGATGCCGGGCAGCCGCCCGCGCCACCCGATGCCAACCCCGCGTCGCTCATTTCGACGTTGCTCGAAGAGAGCTACCACGCGGCACGCGACCGAGTGATTCAGCAATTCGAGATGCAGTACCTCCTGTGGCTCGTGAATCGCGCCCAGGGGAACCTCGCCGAGGCCGCCCGCATCGCGGGCGTCAACCGCACGACGCTGTATCGCATGATGGAGCGCAACGGCCTGCAACGCGCCCCGAGTCTCGGCTGGCTCACAGAAGTGGAAGCGCACGAATCGTCCGAGCATCACGACGGCGACGGCCGCAGCGTGGCCGCGTCGTCGTCGCCCGCGAGCGACGCGTGACGCTGGTTCGCGATGCCGCGCGCAGCCGGTTGTGGTTGCGTGAGTTACGTGACAGCGTCGCGCCGCACCGCGCGTGCACGACCTTTGCGTTGACGAGCGCGTGCTATGACACTCGCACTGCGCTCGGTCGAACGGCGACAGCCGCTGCTGGACGTCCTGCTTCCTCGGACGCGCGTCTGTCGCCTGCTGAACGTCATCGTCGCGGCCATCGGACTGGTCGGCGCGCTGCCGCTGATGCTCGTCATCGCGGCCACGATCTGGCTGACGTCCGGCTCACCGGTCATCTTCACCCAGACTCGCATCGGGATCGACCGGCGCGGGAGGCCGCGCCGCTCGAGCGGTAACGGACGCCGCTCCGACGATCTTGGCGGTCGTCCCTTCACGATCTACAAATTCCGCACGATGGATCCCCGGGGGGGGAGCGGCACCGCGCAGACGTGGGCGCGTCCCGCCGACCGCCGCGTCGGCGTGCTGGGCCGGATCCTCCGCACCCTGCGCCTCGACGAGCTGCCCCAGCTCGTCAACGTGCTGATCGGGGATATGAACATCGTGGGGCCGCGGCCCGAGCAGCCGGCGATCTTCGCCCGGCTACGGCACGAGATTCAAGGATACGCATTGCGGCAGCGGGTCCCGCCCGGGATTACCGGATGGGCGCAGATCAACCAGGGCTACGACCGGTCGCTCGCCGATGTGCGGCGCAAGGTCGCGCTCGATCTCGAGTACATCGAGCATCGCTCGCCGCTCGCGGACCTGGCGATCATGGTGAAGACGATTCCCGTGATGCTGTTCGGGCGCGGGGCGATCTAGCGTCCCGCGCGGCCTAGAAGGCCCCCCACGCCTGCTTGCCGGGGATGTAGTAGCTGGGACAGATGAACTTGAAGATGCCGGCCACCTTCCGGGCACTCTCCAGCTTCGACTTGTCCTGCCGCAGTACGTCGGCGAGCTGCTTGTCGAACATTTCGTCGTAATAGGCTCTGGCCGCCTGATGTCGCTCGGCGTCGGTCTTGTAATCCGCACGGATCTCGGCCAGCTCGCCGGGGTCGAGGAACATCCCCTCGCACTTGGGGCACTCGTCCACTGTCACGTCGCGCTTCACGCTCCAGAAGTGACGCGTCATGACGGTGTCGGGGTCGCGTGGGCAGTTGTACCGACGGCTCCGGTCGACCGTGACGGCCGGGTTCTGCGGAATATTCAACAACGCCTCCCCCGCCGATTGATCCGGCTGGTCTACCTTGCCGAGCTGCCACTCGTCGAACCACAACCCCCCGCAGCCGCCCTTGCAGGCTTGAACCTTCACCGCACCGACCGTCATGTCGGTCATCGCGGTTCCACACGCTGGACAGTTCATGGGCAGACCTCCCCCGTTAAGTTAGCGCTTCGGCACGCAACCCGTAGCTGACGACGGCGGCCGCCAGCGTGAACACGAAATTGACGAGCTGCCATGGGGTGACCACACGAACGGCGACCGTTTCACTTGCGGCCCAATCGAGCATGCTCAGATACCAGAGTCCCACACTCAGCACTAGCAGACCCAGGTTCACGGCGCTCTCGGTCAACGCGAGCCGCGCCGTGTACCGCGGTGCGACCGTGGCGGCGATGCCGATGCCGCAACACGCGGCGTAATAGACATTGCGCAGGAGCGGCAGGTCGTCCAGAAACGCCACGCGAACGTGCACGCCCCAGACGACATCGAGCAGCCAGAAGACCGGTGTACAGAGATAGTACCAGCGTAGCAGATTCTGCCGGCCGCCCACGACCCGCCTCGGGATTGCGATCCGACTAATTTATCGCTGGATCGCCGTACGGCGTGTCGGCTCCCACACCGCCTGCGTCGTCCCGCGCCACACTCGCACGGCTGCGTGCAATACCGCCACGTTCCCCCACACCGCGAACGCGGGCCAGGCGATCCAGCGCGGCTGCGGCCAGTCCGCCGGCCATTGCCATGCGGCGCTCGCCAGCAGCAGCACGATCGTCGCCGCGGCCAGGGCCGTCCAGGCGGCCCTGCTGCCGCTGGAGATCGCGAGCGCGAAGAGGGCGAGGATCCCCACGACAGCGGCCGCGGGCAGGAGCCAGCGGCAGATCTTGTGGCTCAACACCATCCAGGCGAACAGCGGCGCGCGGATCGGATCGAGTGCCCGGCGCTCCCACGCCAGCGTCGCGATGCCGCGGGCGATCGTGCGGACCTTGCGCCGGTACTCCGCGTGCAGCGATCCGCTGCGCGGCACGTAACACACCGCGTCGGGAACCGAGACTGCCCGGAACCCTCTGCGCCGCGCGTCGAGCGCGGCGGAGAAATCGCGACTCAGATTCTCCGGCACCATGCGATCGTGCAGGGTGGTGCGAATCGCGTAGAGGCACCCCGAAGCGCCGACGATGCTCCCGACCCGCGTTTCCAAGTTGCGCACCCACATCTCGTAGCCGACGTAGCCGCGCTCACCGCTCGTCGTTCGAAGGGCGGGATCGGCGACGCTGACGTCGCGTCCCGACGCCACGCCGACCTCAGGGTCGGCGAGTGCCCGGACGAGGCGGCGCAGCGCTTGCGCGTCGATCCGCACTCCCGCATCGGTATTGACGACGATGGTGCCACGCACATGCGAGCGCCCTGCGTTCTCCGCCCCCGTCTTGCCGCGACGCGCCGGCAAGCGCAGCAGCTCTACTCCGCGCCCGGAGTAGCGCCGCACGATGGCATCGGTGTCGTCGGTGGACGCATCCGACACGACGAGGACGTGACGGCGCTCCGGGGGGTAGTCGGCCGCGAGGATGGCGTCCAGAGCCGCGGCGATCTCCGGCCCGCCGTTGTGCACGGCCACGGCGACGGTGATGAACGGAAGCGCTTGCTCATCTGCCGGCCGGCGGTAACGACGGCGCCGCACGGCACCCACGAGCAGGAGGGCGAGGGGATACCCGAGATAGGTATAGAGGGCGAGCGCCAGCGTCGCGACCAGGGCGGCGCCGGCGGCATCGGTCAACATGGCACCGGCGAGCGGCGGCGAGCGGCGCGGGCGTACACGGCGAGGTAGCGCTCCACCCACGGCTCGGGGCGGAAGTACGTCATCAACCGGTGAAAGGCAGCCGTCGCGCGCTGCACGGCGAACTCGCGGTCGGCCCGCACGCGGCGCAGCGCGGTCGCCAGTTCGGCGGGATCCTCTGGCGCGACGAGATAGGCCGTCTCGGCGCTCACTACGCCTTCGACCCCACCCACCCTGGTCGCGACGATCGGCACGTGTGCCGCCATGGCCTCGAACAGCACGATCGGCGTTCCCTCGGTGCGCGAGCTCAGCACCAGGACGTCGAACGCCGCAAACAGGCGCGCCGCGTCGCTGACGGCGCCATGCCAGCGGATCCGGCTGCCGTCCCGTGCGCCTCGCTCGCGCAACACTCCCGCGAGCGGACCTTCTCCGATGATCGACACGAGCGCGTCGGAGGGCGCGAGCCGGGTGATCGCCTCGAGCAGCAGGTCGGGCCCCTTTTCTTCGCTCAGACGTCCCACCCAGCCGATGACGAACGCCGACTCGGGCAGCTCGAGCGCGCCGCGCGCGGCGCGCCGGTCGAGCGGCATGGCGCCATCCCAGGCGTTGGGAATCGTGTGCACGCGCGCGCGCGCGACTCCGGAATGGACCAGCGACTCGGCGAGCGGATGGGACACGGCGACCACGGCATCGCAGCGACGCAGCGCGAGCCGTTGCAGCCGCTCGTAGGCCCGCACCCGCCAGCCGCCTCCAGTGAAGCCGTGCACCGTGCTCACGACCGGAATGCGGAGTCGCCGCGCGACGCCGATATCGAGGACGTCGGGGCGATACCCGTGGGTGTGGATGAGGTCCGGCTGTACACCGCGGCACAGCTCCGCAACCCGGGTGCGCTCGTGGCGGTACCCGCGCGGCGGCACCAGCACCGTATGGATCCGGATGCCGTGCTCGGCCAGCGGCGCGAGCATTTCGAGGCGACCATCGACTTCCTCGACGATCGCCCCGATGTGAACCTCGTGACCCCAGCCTCGCAAGCCCCGCGTCAGCGTCCCGACCACCCGCTCCAACCCCCCGGCCGGTGCGGGGGCGAGGAGGTGGAGGACGATCACGCGAGGCAGTCCGCGGCGTCGCGCTGCCCGTTGCCGTCCGTCGCTTGCTCGCTGCGCATCAGGGCGTCGGCGAAGAACTTCGTCGCCCACGACAGCGTCTGATAGCGGCCATACGGCCCGCTGCAGGGGAACGAGCCTTTGATACCGCCGCGCAGTCCCGGGTCCGTGCTGGTGCGATTCTGCGTCGACTTGAGCCAGCGCAACGCGACCTCGGCCGGCGCGCGCCAGTGCCGTAACCCGGTGATTTCGAAAAGCCGCAGCCAGATGTTCGCCATCTGCGCTTCGCCGGTGAGGCAGCTCCAGCGCGCCGCGGGACGCCAGCGCCTGGCGAACCGGCCCGGCAGCCGGCCGCGAGCGGTCTGCGCCTCGGCGATGCGCGTTGCCGCGAGCGCCGCATGATCGATCAGCAGAGAGTCCCGCAACACTCGGCCTCCCTCGAGCAGTCCGCGAATCGTGTACGCGATGGTGTGCAGCAGCGGCCGCTCGGGATCGGTGAGGCAGCAATTGGGGAACCAGCCGTCATCATGTTGGCGCTTCACGACCGCCGTCAGGTTGCGGGCCGCGGCCGCCACGAAGTCGGGGACGCCGAGCCGGGTCCCAGCTTCCGCGAGCGCCCAGGCGGTGCGCGCGTTGTAGAGGGTGGCGTGGGCGTCGGCAAAGTGGGAGTTCCCGCGATGCCACAATCCGTCCTGATCGAGGCAGCTCACAAGGAAATTGCCGGCGCGGTACGCGGCATCGGCGAAGCGGTTGCCTCCCGATGCGGCGAGCGTCGCCATCCACCCGAGCAGTACTTGTCCGGTGTTGAAAACCGCCGGCGTCTGACCCTCTCCCACGACACCGCCCTGCACCGCACCGGAGGGCAGCGCGACGTCGATCTCCCACAGCGCCGCCCGCTCCGCTCGCCGTTTGAGGTCGAGTCGATCGAGACGGCGCGCCGCCATGTGTAACGAGGCGATGATGTATCCGGTCGTCTCAGGGTACGGCGGCTGCCAACCGCGAGAGCGGAAGTACGCGTTCCAGGTCAGACTGTAACCCCGCGCGAGGCCGTTCCCGCCGGACGCATCCTGCGCGCGCGCCAGCCACTCGAGGGCGGCGACGAGATGTGGACGGTGGTCGGTCTCGACGGGATGTCCCACTCGCTCGCGCATCAGTTCCACTACCATCGCAGGATGCGCGAACGCGATCCCGCGCAGCGGCTGCAGCCGATCTTCGATCGCGCGGCCGATGCGGAGCCACGATGGCGCCGACGTCTCGCCGAGCGAGGTCATGGAGCTGCCACCTCTCGTTGCAGCCACCCCGCGACGCGGCGGGCGGCGGCGTGCGCGTAGCCATGCACCGGGCGGACTTCCCAGCGCACGCTGCGGCAGCGCACGATGTCCGGTCCGAATCCATTCTTGAAGCGGTGCAGTCCATGAGCTGGACTACGGGGAATCACCGCGTCGAACGGCGCACCGCCAAGGTTGTAGGCGGTGAATCCTGCTCCGGCGAAGTGGGCCATGATCTGCCACTGCAACCACACCGACGCCGCTTGCGTGTACCCGTCCGGCGTCGACCCGCCGCTCAGGTAGTAGGCGCGCCGGTTGGCCCACCCGACCAGCGCTGCGCTGAGCGGAGTCGCCCCGTCGTACGCCGCGAAGAGCTGCACTCCCCAGGGCGCGGGCCAGGACGGACCAGCACCGAGTGGGGCCGCCGCGCTGATCTGGAATGGGTCGCCGCGGGCACCGGCCCGCGTTGAGGCTTCCGCCCAAACAACCCTGAGCAACGCGTCCGCAGCTTTTCCTTCGGGAACCCGCAGCTCCCAGCCGCGCGGCTCGGCGCGCTGCAGCCGACGACGATGGTTGTCCGATAGCGCGGCGCGGCGCTCCAGCGGCCCGCGCTCGAGCGAGACCACGTATTCGAGCCGGTCGACGTGTTCGAGAGGCACCACGCCACGGGGGTTGGCGGGCGGAGGCCAGGGGGAATCGAACGAATCGAGCATCACTTCTGCGGCCCCGGCGGCGCGCAGATCACGCAGCAGCGCGGCGAAAGCGATGTCTCGGAACAGCGGGTCGACGAGCGCGGGGTACGCCGCGAGCAGGACGTGGCGGGGCTTGCGGCTGAGACGGCAGTGCTTCCACAGGCCGGCCGCGACGCCGACGGTCTGACCATCACGCTCGAGTGCCGCGTAGAACGGTGCGCCTTCAGGCTCGTCGCTGCGCAGGCCGACGGGAGTATGAAACACGCCGCCACCCGAGCGTTCGAGCGCCGTGTGCCAATCGTGGGGGACTTCGTGGGTGACCCGCCAGACCGCGTGGGCCGAACGGGCGAAGGGCGTGGCGCTCATCGCCACACTGCAACACAAGTTCTGTGCCGATTCATGGGACGTGCCCCGCATCGCGGCGCCGTTGCGCTCGAGCAGCGTCCGCCGCGCACCCGCGCCGTCAGCCGCCGTTCAGAATTGGCCTCCGAATTGCACCTCGCCCAAAAACGATGATCGCGCCCACATACGCGACGCCGTCGCGTCCGACCCCGCGGCGCCTGCTGCTCGTCAGCTATCATTTCCCGCCCGGCACAGCCGTCGGCGGGCTGCGCTGGCAAAAGCTCGCCCGCTACGCCGTGGAGCGCGGTTGGGGGTTGGATGTGATCACCCTCGATCCCGCCGATCTGGTCGAGCATGACCCGGAGCGGCTGGCCGATTTGCCGCATGGCGTACGCGTCTTCGGCATTCCGGCGGCGCGACTGCGGCTCGAGACGGCGGGAGACCGCGTGTGGAGCGTGGTGCGTGGCTGGCGTCGCGCGACAACGCCCAGGCGGACGGGAACGAATTCCGCCAACGCTGATGGGCGTGCGGTGCGTCAGGAGTCGCGTTCGCGCGCCGACGCGACGCGCGCCGCGCCACGGCTACGCGACGTCGCCCGCGCGTGGTTCGCCTGGCTCGACTACGCCCGTGGGTTGCAGTGGGCGAGCGCCGCCGCGCTGCGCGCGCTCGAGGTGTTCGAGCCGGGCCGGCACCAGGCCGTCGTCACGTGCGGGCCACCGCACATGGTGCACGAAGCAGGGTGCCGCATCGCGCGCGCCACCGGTCTGCCGCTCATCGTCGACCTGCGCGATCCCTGGCGTCTGGTGCAGCGGCTCCCCGAGTCGATCGCCTCCCCGCTCTGGTACCTGCTGGCAGCGTACTACGAGCGCCGCGCCATCGCCCGTGCTGCGCTCGTCGTCACCAACACCGAGCCGCTCGAGCGGGCGCTGGTGGCGCTGTATCCCGACGCCGCACGCCGCATCATCACCGTGCCCAACGGCTGCGATGAGGACCACGTCGCGGGTCTCCCGCCCGTGACCTGCCGCTTCCTGGTCGCGTATGCCGGCACGATTTACCTCGACCGCGACCCCCGCCCGCTGTTCCGGGCGGCGGCGCTCGTCATCAGGGCACAGCGACTCGAGCCCGCCGAGTTCGGGATCGAGCTGATGGGAGACGTGCAGCAGTTCGACGGCGCTTTCGTAATGGGGATCGCACGTGAGGAGGGCGTGGAGCAGTACGTGCACTTGCGTCCTGCCGGCACGCGTCGTGAAGCGCTGCAGTTCCTGTCTCAGGCGCAGCTCCTCGTCGTGCTGCCCCAGGATTCCGACCTGGCGGTCCCCGCGAAGATCTTCGACTACATGCGCTGCGATGCCTGGGTGCTGGCGCTGGCACGGCGGGACAGTGCCGTCGAGCTGCTGTTACGGGGGAGCCGCGCCGACGTGCTCGATCCCGAAAACGTTCCGGGCATCGCCCGCTTGTTCGCCGACCGGGTAGCGCAGTTTCGCCGTGGCGATCGGCCGGTGCGTCTGTCGGAAGATCCGCGCTTCTGCCGCCGCACCATGGCGGACCGCCTGTTTGGCGCCATCGAGACGCTGCCATGTGTGGCATCGTAGGCGTCGCCTATCGTGATCCCGCCCGCGCGGTCGCCCCCGAGACGATCCGGGCGATGTGCGGCGCCATCCGCCACCGCGGCCCCGACGACGAAGGCATCGTCACGGCCGGCCACGCGGGGCTCGGCATGCGGCGGCTCAGCATCATCGACCTGGCCGGCGGCGCCCAGCCGATCGCGAACGAGGACGGCCGAGCCACCATCGTCTGCAACGGCGAGATCTACAACTACAAGGAGCTGCGCAGCGCCCTCGTCGGCCGCGGGCATCGCTTCCGCACCGGCAGCGACGTGGAGACGATCCTGCACCTCTACGAGGACGTCGGGCCGGCCGCCGCCTCCTACCTGCGCGGCATGTTCGCGGCGGCGCTCTGGGACGAACGCAGTGATGCGCTGTGGCTGGTGCGCGATCGCTTCGGGATCAAGCCGCTCTATTACGTCACGGCGCCGTGGGGCATCGCCTTTGCCTCCGAGCTCAAGGCGCTTGTGGCGGCGGGCTTCACCTCCCGCTCCCTCGATCTCGACGCGCTCGACGCCTTTTGCCAACTCGGCTACATCCCGGCCCCGGCGACGCCGTTCGCGGACGTGAAGAAGCTCGAGCCGGGACATTGGCTGCTGTGGCGCGGGACGGGAGCCGTGAGCGTGCGCCGCTACTGGGACTTGCCCGCGAGCCATAGTGTCCCGATCCCCGACGACCTCCCCGGTCGTGTCCGGTCGTGGCTCGACGAGTCGGTGACCGCACACCTCGTGAGCGACGTGCCCGTCGCCGCGTTTCTTTCGGGCGGCATCGATTCATCGAGCGTCGTGACGAGCATGGCGCGAGCCGGGGGCGAGGTGCCGCATGTGTTCACGGCCCGCTACTTCGGCGCCGGCGCCGAGGCCAGCAATGAAGCCGGCTTCGCCTCTCGTCTGGCGCAACGCTATGGGATGCAGCTCACGCTGGTCGACATTCGACCGGACGTACGCGACTTGCTCGAGCCCATCGCCACCGCTCTCGACGAGCCGCTCGCCGACGACTCCGCGATTCCATCGTGGCTGCTCTGCGCTGCGGTGGGACGGTCGTACAAGGTGGCGCTCACGGGACTGGGCGGGGACGAGCTGTTCGCGGGGTATCGCCGCCACACGGGACTGCTGGCGCTGGAACGGTACGGCCGCCTGCCCGGTTCGTTGCGCGTCCTGGCGTCGCGTGTCGGCCAGGCCCTGCCTGACTGGAAAAGCGGCGACGGTCTCGCCGTCGATCGGCTCAAGCGATTCCTGAGGAGCGGCGCGAGCGACGGATCCCCTGCGAGCCGCTACCTCGGTATGGTCTCGCGGCAGGCCGATCTGGAGCGGGCGGCCTTGTACGCTCCCGCGTTGCGCCAGGTCATCGAGCATGGCACCGCGCGGCGGCGCTTCGAAGCGCTGGCCCGCGGCCGAGTGGGGCTCGACGCCGCGCTGGCGCTGGACTATCAGACGTTCCTCCCGGACGACATTCTCGCTCTGTCCGATCGCCTGGCGATGGCCCATGGTCTGGAAATCCGCGTGCCGTTCGTCGATCACCGCCTGGTGGAGCACGTCTTCCCGCTCCCCGCGCAGGCCAAGATCGGACGGCGCTGGACACTCAAGCAACTCTTGAAGCGTGCAGTCGCGCCGCGGTTGCTGCCCGAACAGTTGACGTCT
>DASTHG010000270.1:0-2807 GCA_035718325.1 Gemmatimonadales bacterium
AGTTCGACTGGAACAGCAGATTGCCGCTGATCTTCGCGACGCGGAGTTCTTCGGCGTCGCCCGAAAGGGACGTGCGCGTCGTGTCGAACGGCAGATCGGCGTCGGGCCGCTGATAGTAGTGCACCGCGTCTTGCTGCAGCGCCGTGATCGACAGCTGCTTTTGCTCCAGATGGCCGAACAGGTAATGCACGACGTTGGCCGCGTCGGTCGTAGGCCCCAGCGGCTGAATGTCGTTGCGTGAGCGCGAGTAGCTGGGTGAGAGCGACGCCGTGACGCGCGAGGCGAGCTTGAAATCGACCTCCGGCGACAGGCTGATGCTGTGGGAGCGGCCGCCGTCCCCCTGGTAGTAGTTCACCCACATGTACGTCACGATGGCCTTGCGATCATCGCCGCTGATGCCGAGCCAGGGCGCGATGTAAGGATCCTGGCGCACCGCCGGCCCACCGCGCGCACAGGAGTAGCAGTAAGTGGTGCCCAGCTGTCCGATCGTGCCGCCGAAGTGCAGCGACCACGTATTGATGAAGGTCGTGTGCGTGTTGGTATTGAACGCCCGCTCCTCGGGCAGCCCTCCGGTCGTCCAGTACTGCCACCAGTTGAAATTCCACTGGAACCGCTGGTAGAACGCGCGCCGGTGGCGGTCGAAGTAGCCCGCCCACGTGCTCCAGGCGACCTGGTCGGCGCGCTGCAGGTAGCCGAGATCGTTGATCTCGAACCCCGGCGACCGGCGCTCGACGTTGGACTGGAACAGGACGTGCGCGCCGCCCACCTTGCCGAATTGCAGCATCTCGTCGTCGCCGGTGAGCGACGTGCGCGTCGAATCGAAGCCGAGGCGGGCATCGGGTCGCTGGTAGTAGTGTGTCGCGTCTTGCTGCGTCGCGGCGATCGCCTGGGCGCTGCCGGCCACGCGGCTGCCGTCGATCGAGCCCGACAGCTCGTAGGTGCCGCCCGTGAAGCGATGGCGGAAGTCCACGCCCCCGACCGTGGCGCTCGAGTGCAAGTAGGGACTGCTAAAGGAATCGCTCTCGCGATTCACCGCAGTGACGATGCCGCCGATGCTGCTCTCGCCGCCGCGCAGATCCTGGCGCAGCCGCAGCACGCCGTAGTTCGTGAGCGGCTCGATCGTCACGCCGCCCACCCCCGTCTCGTGCGCGGTCACGGCATCGATGGCCCCGATCGCCAGGCCGCCCGGCAGGCGGCCGGTGAGCTTGGCGGCGCCGAGGATCGTCGTGAACGCCGAGGACGTGGTGTCCGAGTAGACGCCCGCGAGCTCTGGCGCGCGCCCGATGCGGCGCGAGTAGACGAGCCCCTCACCGGTGCTGCAATCGTTCACCGCGGTGCAATTGACGTTGAATTGGAACGTGCCCGCACCTTGCACGAAGAACGGCCGCTGCTCGCGGAAGAACGTCTCGAACGCCGACAGGTTGAGCACGCCGGGGTCGGCCTCGACCTGGCCGAAGTCGGGATTGACGGTGGCGTCGAGTTTCAGGTTCGGCGCCACGCGATACTTCAAATCGCCGCCGATCGTGAAGTCCTGCTGGCGCCCGATGCCCGACGCGGTGAACTGCGACACGTTCTTGGTGACGAGGTACGGCGCCGCCTCGAGCCGGCGCGGCTCCTCGAGGCCGTCCAGTCCGTCGATTTCCCCGAACTGTGAAACGAACCCCGCCTGCGACTGGTGAAACAGCGGCCAGCTCACCCGCTGGGAATAGCGATAGATGTCGCGATCTACCGTGAACCCGAACGTGTGGCTCCGCTGGCGGCCGTAGGGGAGCTGCGACAGCGGGATGCGGAACTCCGCGGTCCAACCGAGCGAATCCACGCGCGTGGCCACGTCCCACACCGCGTCCCAGGCGAAGTCCTCGTTGCCGTCGTTGAAGATCTGCGCGTCGAGTTTTACGCCCGACGGGTTCACGCCGAACTCGAATCCGGTGCGGCGGTCGTGATAGGAGTCGAGAAACAGCCAGACCATGTCGGACGGCGTGAAGTAGTCGCGCCGGGCCAACACCGTGATGATGCTGTCGGGGTGGGGGTCGAACGCGCGCACGAAGACGTACAGATTGGCCGCGTCGTAGGCGACCTTCGCCTCCGTCGGCAGCTTGGGGGGCCCGCCCTCACTGGGCCGCCACTCCTGAAAGCCCGTGATCGGGGCGGCCTGCTTCCACACGGCGTCGTCGTCGCGTCCGTCGATGACGGGCGCGCGATCGGCGCGGATGGCGGTCACCCCTTTCGGGAGGACCGGGGGGGCCGAGGTCGGGGGGTCTGGCGCCTGACTGGCAAACGTGACGGCTGCGAGGAACGGCACCGCTAGGAGCATAGGCCTTCCGCAAGGGTTCCATGGTATGACAACGGAACCCCGCAGATGGTTGTGTCACGAAGAGCCACGGATTGCGCCTTGTCGAGAGGAGAGGCACAATCAGCGACCGAAATCGGCACCTATCAGCCTAACGCCCGAGGGGAGCGCAACATGCGTTATCTGCTGCTGGCAGCTGGTATAGCGCTGGTCGCGGCCGGCAGCACGGCCGCGCAGGTCCCTGGACCCAACGCTGACGCCGCGCGTCGCGCCCGGGCCCTCCTCAGCCAGATGACGCTCGAAGAGAAGATCGGCCAGCTCTATCTGTCGGCAGGTGTGGGGCTCGGGGGCTTCGTGACCGCGGCATCGGACTCGGACATCATCCACGGCCGGGTCGGCGCCATCCTGTGGCTCGCGAATCCGAAGGAGATGAATCGGATGCAGCACCTGGCAGTCGAAAAGAGCCGGCTGCACATACCGCTGCTTTTCGGGCTCGACGTGATCCATGGCTACCGCA
>DASTHG010000271.1:0-7076 GCA_035718325.1 Gemmatimonadales bacterium
GACGGTGGCGGCGTAGCGCTGGGTCAGGGCGTGGATCCCCGAAGAAATCGGGATCGTGTCGGGGGCGACGCGGGTGATGGTCACGCCGATCGGGATGGCACAGGCTCCGGACGGCGCCGAGGCCGGCAGCGCGCGCATCGCGGCGGCGATCGTGTCGAACAACACGCGGTGGAAGTAGCGCCGCGAGAACAGCGCGCGGGTCGTGTCCTGTTGGCTGTAGCGCGCCAGCGGAAACAGCTGATCGAACCCGGTGCGCACCCAGATCTTCCAGAACAGGCTCGAGTCGGGTGGCGTGGGTCTCGCGGTGCGGCACCATTCGATGGCTGCGAGGAAGGCGTTGATGTTGCCCGCTGAGGCCCCGGTGGCGGCGCTGAGGCGGTAGCGGGGCAGGTTCCAGGCCGTGCGCAGCGAGTCGCGTTGGGTCTGTTTGAAGACTTCGACGAGGCCCCAGTTGACGCCGGCTTCGTAGGAGCCGAGCGAGACGCCGCCGGAGAGGGTAAGAATGACCGGAACGTGCTCGCCGTCGCGGCGGGCCTGGGCACGGGCACTGCGCGGCAACACGGCGACGAGGACCAGCAACCCGGAGGCTCGCCGCCAGAACGAGTTCATGACCAGAAGATGTCTCAATTGGCTTCCCTTGAGTACCGTTAGAACAACCGAGGAGGAGCGGTCATATGCATAAGGAAAGGGTCGTTCTCCTGGGGCTCGCGCTGGCAGCGTGTGGTGGGGGTGGGGGAGGAGGAGGTGGTGGCGGCGGGAGCAGCGGCGGTGAGCCGGGGGTCCGGGTCGTCGACATGGTGCCGGTCACGCTTTCTGGGGAAACGAACCAGGACGCCGAGCCTTTCCTCGCGGTCCATCCTACGAACCGCGGTATCATGGTCGCCTCGGTGTTCACGCCGAACCCAGCCGGACCGTCGAGCACTACGGCGCCGATCTACGTCACCTCCGACACCGGCAAGACGTGGGCGCTGCGCGCCACCGTGCCGAGCGCCGTGCAGACCGCCGACATGACCGAGGCGTATGATGGGGGGAACGGCGATCTCTTCGCCGGGATCCTGCAAGCGACGGGCTCCCTCTCGCTGAACGAGCTGATCACACACGACGCCCTCTCCAACACCCCGATGACCGTCCAGGCATCGCGCGCCAACGTCGACCAGCCGTTCACCCGCGTGGCGACCGTCGGCGCAGGGACCCGAGTTTATATCGGCATGAACGATTTCAACGCCACGCCCGCCGACCGTACAGCGACGGTCGACGTCTCGCTCAATGGCGGCACATCCTATGCGTCCGCCCGCATCGAGGGACGCGGGACGGGCTCGGCGGGGCAGAACGGCCCGTCGATCCGGCCCAGTGTCGCGCCGGACCATACGGTGTACGTCGCCTACTTCGGGTGGCGCAGCTTCACGGGGAATGTCGCGACGAGCGACGTCGTCGTGGTGCGCGACGACAGCGGTGCCGCGCGCGGGACGAAGTTCCGCGATCTCACGGACCCGGGCGACCATCTTCCCGGCCGCATCGTCGCCAAGAACGTCACGATCCCGTTCTCGAATTCACCCACGCTGGGCCAGGAGCGCATCGGCTCGACGCTGTCGGTCGCGGTCGACCCCAACAACAGCGCGACGGTGTACCTGGCGTGGGCCGACCGGGTGGGGAGCGGCGACATCTACACGATCCATCTG
Source organism: Gemmatimonadales bacterium (assembly GCA_035718325.1). GTDB lineage: Bacteria > Gemmatimonadota > Gemmatimonadetes > Gemmatimonadales > GWC2-71-9 > DASTHG01. Next base: position 1,680 of record DASTHG010000271.1, read on the forward strand.
CGGCGTTCCACCGATCGCGGCGTGACCTGGAGCAACGATCTGCGCACCATCACGAACGCCACCAATGCGAGCGTCGCCGTGGCGGACAACGGCACGGTGGGCTTCCTCTATCAGCAAGTCACCGGCAGCGGAGCGACCAGCCGGTGGGAGAATCGCTTCGAGCGCTCGAAAAACGGATTCACCACCGACAGTCTGATTGTCCTGTCGACAGCGCCCGCCGACGCTCCCACACCGCAGTTCCTTCCCTATCTGGGCGACTATACCGGCCTCATCGCGGTGGGGTCGGAGTTCCGCGGCGTCTTCTCGGCCAACAACACCCCCGATCGCAGCGACTTCCCGCAGGGGGTAGTGTACCAACGGGTGGCCGACTTCACCGCCCACACGCTGGGCGACGGATCCGGCGGGTCGGCGGCGGTGTCGATCGACCCCTTCTACTTCAGCGTACCGGTGCTGCCATGAGACGACTCGCTTTGCTGCTCCTGGCGACAGTGGTTCCCTCGCACTCGGCCTGCGCGCAGCGACCCACGGTGGCGACGGCGCGGCGATCGAATATCGTATTCACGGGGACCGTGACCCGGGTGGGGGCCGCGTCGTTTGCGGCGGTGTCGCCGACGTCCAGGACGCTGGTCGTCCGCGTGGAAGACGTCTTAGACAAGCCCGCTGAGCTGCGGCTCGTGGCGGGGGACTCGGTGACGGTCGAGCCGCTCGATAGCACACTCAAGAGCGGCGCCCGGGCCACCTTTTACACGACGGGGTGGGTATTCGGTCACGGCGTCGCGGTTCGCGAGGTGGCTCATGAGATGTTGCCGGCGCAAACATCGCTCGCGGCGCGGCGCGATTCCTTCCTACAGCTCAAGCGTCAGGTGACCGACTCGACGCTCGCCGAGCGGGTGCGCGCCGCCGACATGATCGTGGCGGGGCGGGTGGAGGCGATTCGCGCCGCCTCGCTCGCACCGCAGCCACGGCGCCGCATCACGGAGCACGACCCCGAGTGGCAGGAGGCGGTGATCGCGGTCGATTCGATGATCAAAGGGCCGGGCGTCGCTAAGGTCGTGGTGCGCTTCCCGGGCTCGCTCGACATCGCGTGGCGGCGGCTGCCCAAGTTCACGGCTGGTCAAACGGGGACATTCTTGCTGCACCGCGACACGTTGTCGGGGACGCCGCACGCGACGATGGCGGGGCAGCAGGTGACGGCCTATCTCGTCCCTCAGGCGTCGGATGTGTTGTCGGCGGCGGATGCGGCGCGGGTGCGTGCGCTCGCCAAGCCGTAAATAGGCCCTGAACGGAAAAACAGGGAGCGGTGCGCACTATACTAGCGCGCCAGACACGCCCCCACGTCCCGCCGTTATACGTCTTCGCTGATCAGGCCCGCAACGCCTCGGGCTTCAACTCCACCTTGATCAGCAGGGGCTTGGCAGTCTCCGCCTTAGGCAGCGTGACCGTCAGCACTCCGAAATTATAGGTCGCCTTGATCTTGTTGGGTTCGATCGAGGTGGACAGCGTGAACGACCGCTCGAAGGGACCGTACGTCCGCTCATAGCGGTGCAACTTCTCGGTCTGCTGCTCCGCCACCTGCTCCTTCGTGCCTTTGATCGTCAGCAGGTTGCCTACCACCGAGATCTTCACGTCTTCCGGCCGCACTCCGGGCACTTCCGCTACCAACCGGATCTCATTGGCCTCTTCGAAAATATCCACCGGCGGCTGCCAGGTCGTGGCCGTCGCCGTCTCGGCACCGGGCCACTCGAACGTGCGGAGCGGCGTGTTGAAATTCCCGGCCATCCGGTGCTCCAGCTGATGCAGCAGATCCGCTACCGGATCCCGCTGCAGGGCGTTGCGTGTGTACATATCGAGCTCCTTCACTACTACTACGTAAACCTACGCGACTACGGACCCTATACGTCTACACGTCCAGCCGTCTGGACGTCTAGCCGGTCAGTACATCCCGCCCATGCCACCGCCGCCGGGCATGGGAGGCGTCTTCTCTTTCTCCTTCTTCTCCACTATGACGCACTCGGTGGTGAGCAACAGCCCCGCGATGGAAGCGGCGTTCTGCAACGCCGTGCGGGTCACCTTGGTCGGATCGATGACACCGGCAAGAACCAGATCCTCGTACTCGTCGGTCTGGGCGTTGTAGCCGAAGGTCAGCTTCGTCGACTCCTTCACTTTCCCCACGACGATCGCGCCTTCGGCGCCCGCGTTCTGGGCGATCATGCGAATCGGCTCCTCGAGGGAGCGCCGCACGATTGCGACACCGGTCTCTTCATCCTCGTCGGCGCCCCTGAATTTTTCGAGCACCTTCTGGCAGGACAGCAACGCGACGCCGCCGCCCGTGACGATGCCTTCCTCCACCGCGGCGCGGGTCGCATGCAGCGCGTCTTCGACCCGAGCCTTCTTCTCCTTCATCTCGGTCTCGGTGGCCGCCCCGACGTTGATGATGGCCACGCCTCCGGCGAGCTTGGCGAGCCGCTCCTGCAGCTTTTCCTTGTCATAGTCCGACGTCGACTTCTCGATCGCGGCACGGATCTGCGCGATGCGGCCCTGGACGTCGGCCGCCTTGCCCTTGCCGCCGATCAGCGTGGTGTTGTCCTTGTCCACCACGATCCGCTTGAAGTGGCCAAGGTCGGTGAGCTCGGTATTCTCGAGCTTGAAGCCCAGCTCCTCGGAGACCAGCTTGCCGGATGCGAGGGTCGTAATGTCGGTGAGCAGCTCTTTGCGCCGGTCCCCGAAGCCGGGGGCCTTCACGGCGCACACCTTGAGCGTGCCGCGCAGCTTGTTGACCACCAGCGTCGCCAGCGCTTCTCCCTCGATGTCTTCGGCGATGATGATCAGCGGTTTGCCCGCTTGCACCACCTTCTCGAGCACCGGGAGCAGATCCTTCATCACGGCGATTTTCTTTTCGTGCACCAGGACGTATGCATCCTCCAGCACGACTTCCATCTTCTCGGGATCGGTGATGAAATAGGGCGACAGGTAGCCGCGATCGAACTGCATCCCGTCCACGGTCTCGAGTGTGGTTTCGAGGCCCTTCGCTTCCTCGACCGTGATCACGCCGTCCTTGCCGACTTTGTCCATCGCGTCGGCGATCTTGCCGCCGATCTCCTTGTCGCCATTGGCGGAGATGGTTCCGACCTGGGCGATGTCTTTCCGTCCTTTGGTGGGCACGGAGATCTTTTTCAGCTCTTCCACGACCAGCAGGACGGCCGTGTCGATGCCGCGCTTGAGCGACATCGGATTGGCGCCCGCGGTGACCGACTTCAAGCCTTCGCGGAAGATCGCCTGGGCCAGCACCGTGGCGGTGGTCGTGCCATCGCCGGCGATGTCGGAGGTCTTGGTCGCCACCTCCTTCACCATCTGGGCGCCCATGTTCTCGATTTCGTCCTCGAGCTCGATTTCCTTGGCGACGGTGACGCCGTCCTTGGTCACGGTCGGAGCACCGAATTTCTTGTCGATCACGACGTTGCGACCCTTGGGACCGAGCGTGACTTTCACTGCGAGCGCCAGCTGGTCTACGCCGCGCTGCAAACGTGAGCGGGCGTCCGTGTTGAATTGCAGGTACTTGGCAGCCATTGGATCCCCCGCTCAGCTGAGCTTGGCGATGACGTCGGTTTCTTTGATCAGGATGATCTCTTCGTCGTCCAGCTCGACCTGCGAGCCGGTGTACTTCCCATAGACGACCCGGTCCCCGACTTTCAGCTCGAGCGGCACGCGCTCGCCCTTTTCCATCCGGCCCGGTCCGACGGCGATCACCTCGCCCTGAACCGGTTTTTCTTTGGCGGTGTCGGGGATGTAGAGACCTCCGCGCATTTCCACTGTGTCATCCGTCGGCCGGATCGCCACCCGATCGGCGAGCGGGAGGATCTTGAGCCGTTTCTTCATTGCGGTCGTCATGGGGCACTCCACTCCAGCGTGAATGAATCGACCAGGTTCCGCTGCATCTCAGCAACCGCGGGAGACGCCCCGCTCGAGTGACCGAGCGGGACGTTTCGTGTTCAGTCGGCGCGGCTGGCGGCTTTCTGCTGTGCGTCTTTGCGAATCAGCGCGTAGCCTACGTTGTTGAAGTTGTAGACCGCGAGCTCGCGGAACAGCCGTTGCGCCTTATCCTTCTCGCCCGCGCCCGCGAGGGCGACGGCGTATTGGTACTTGATGTAGGGGTCGTTGAGGTTCCCCATCGCGAAGTGGCCGGCCGCTTCCGCGAAGTTGCCCTGGTACAGGGCGATGTACCCCTTCAGCTCGTGCACCGGCTCCAGCTTGCGCGGATTGGCGTCCGGCGTCACCGCCGTGGCCACCCGGTCCGTCGCCTGTCCAGCCGCGGCGTAGTTGCCCTGCCGCGCGGCGACCCAGGCGTCGAAGTAGGCGATGTTTGCTTCCTGGGCACGGCGGAACCCGGGAGTGCCGACCACGTCGGCCTGCTGCTGCAACAGCTGCGTGCGCAGCTTGAGCGCGTCCGTCGCGGCGGCAAAGTCGCTCGTGTGGATCGCGATGACCGCGATGTCCGTCAGCATGGCGATCTTCACGCCGCGCGGTTCCGGGACTCCCATCCCATCGACCTGCGCCACCATCCGGTTGAGCTCGGCGATGGCTGCCTTGGGCTGGCCGGCGTGCACGCTGACGTAGGCCCGGAACGGGCTGAAGCCGGCTTGCTCGTTGGCGCGGCCCAGCGCGATCGCCGAATCGTAGTCGGCGCGCGCCGCGACGTAGTTGCCGGAGAAGGAGTTGACGTGCCCGCGCTGCTGCAGGAGCGACGCGTCGGTGAGGTCGAGCTCGTGACCGCGGGTGTATTCCGCGCGGGCCCGATCGAGATTGTTCTGCGCCCGATAGACGTCACCCAGGAAATCGTGGACGATCGGCTCGTTGGGCGCGAGGGCTGCGGCGCGCTGCATCTGCTCCAGCGACTTGGCGAAGTCCTTCGGCTCACCGAACAAGTACGAGTTGCCGAGATCGGTGTGAGCGGTCAGCAGGCGCGGGGCCAGACCCACGGCCTTCATGATGGAGACGCGGGCGTCGGCGTTCTGGTTGAGCGCTCCCTGCACGCCGCCGAGCACGAGGTACGCGCGCGGGCTGTCGGGATACTTCGCGACGAGCTGCTGGGCCAGCACCAGCTGGCCGTTGACGTCATTGCTCGTGCCGAGGCGCGCGATCTGAATCAGGATCCGTTCGGCGTCCGACGCACCGGCGACGTGCTGCTCGGCGAGTGCCAGGTTGGTGTTGAACTCCGTCAGCGAATTGCCCGTCGTGGCCACGTTGAGGTAGCCGAACGCAAAGTTCGAGTCAGCGGCGACCGCTGCCTTGAAATGCGTGTTGGCGTCGATCGTGCGCCCCAGGTCGAGCTCGCGCTGGCCCATGAGGAAGTGAGTACGCGCGTCGGCCGAGGCTGTCGTGATCGGCAGCGTCAGGATC
>DASTHG010000272.1:0-13920 GCA_035718325.1 Gemmatimonadales bacterium
AACCGCTCCCGGGCGACGCCGATGACGGTGAACGGTGAGCGGTTCATCACGATCGTGCGGCCGACAATCGACGAATCCGCGTTGAAGTGCCGTTCCCAGAACTTGTGACTGAGGACGACGACGGGATTCCCTCCGGGTGGGCGATCATCTTCCGGCGTGAAGAAGCGACCAAGGCCCGGCCGCGCTTCCAGGACAGCGAACATGCTGCCGCTGACCGCGGTCACCTGCATCGGCTCGCCGCCACTCGGCCCAATGAGGCTGACGGCCTTCGGCTCGAGGTCCAACGCAGCGGCGCCGGCGAGCGACTGCGCCGCGCTGAATTCCTGGAATGTCGGGTACGAAAACGTATCGAAGCCGTGACCGTCTTGGGTGCGTCCCAGCATCACCAGGCGCCCGGGGTGGCCCACTCCCGGAGGCGGACTGAGCAGCAGGGTGTTCGCAAGCGTGACGATGGCCGTCGTGGCGCCGATGCCGACGGCGATCGAAACGATGGAGACGAGCGTGAAGATGGGACTGCGAGAGAGCGAGCGGGAGGCGTAGCGAAGGTCTTGTCTCAGCCGATCGAGCATTGACGTGCCGGGGCAGGAGGGTCCACTCTGTACGGGCAGGAGGGGAGGCCGGTTTCGCGGTGAAACCGGCCTGGGATGGACCCGTACAGGCGGCTACCCATGAGTGACATCGGCAATTTCCTCGTCATGTTGCTCGCCTTCACGGGCGCGGCGGTGACCATCCTCTGGACCATCGTCCTCGCGATCGGACGGGTCAAACGCATGGGCGGGACTCCCAGCCCGGGCCAGCTCACCACCGAAGAGATCGACGCGATCCGCGCCTGGCTCGCCGACCAAGACCACGCCGACGTCCGCGTGGAGCAACTCGAAGAGCGGCTGGACTTTGTCGAGCGGGTGCTGGGGCGCACCCGCGAGGCGCAGAAGCTCGAGCCCTGAACCCCTTGAAACCTTTCTCCGATTCCCTCGTCATATGGGTATCCCATAGGACGGGGGACCGGGCGCATGGATGTCCAGCAAGGCACGCTTGCCTTGATGATTCTCAGGACCCTCGAGGTTCTGGGACCGCTGCACGGATACGGCGTCGCTCGCCGCATCGAAGAGACGAGTAAGCACCGCCTCGCCCTCAACTACGGCACGCTCTACCCCGCCCTCCTGAAGCTCGAGCAGGAGGGCTTCGTGTCGACCGAGTGGCGTCAGTCCGAAAACAACCGTCGCGCGAAGTACTACGCGCTTACCGCCGCAGGACGGAAACAGCTGGCACGCGAGACCCGCGAGTGGCGGCAAACCGCCGAGCTGATCGCGGCCTTTCTCGCGCCCCGCCCGGAGGCCCCATGAGACTGATCCGTGCCTTGCTCGCGCGACTCGCGGGCGTGTTCACCAAGACCCAAGCCGACGACGATCTCCAGGCCGAGCTGCAATCTCATCTCGAGATGGAAACCGCCGAGTACCTGCGGCGCGGCATGACGCCCGAGGCGGCGCGGCGTCAAGCGCTGCTCGCCTCCGGGGGCCTCACCCAGGCGGCCGAGGCGGTGCGCGATCAGCGCGGTCTGCCGTGGCTCGAAAACCTCGCGACCGACCTGCGCTATGCGCTGCGCACGCTGCGCCGCAGCCCCGCGTTCACAGGCGTCGTGGTATTGACGCTGGCGCTCGGGATCGGCGCCAACACGGCGATCTTCAGCGTCGTCCACGGCGTCCTGCTGAAGCCGCTTCCCAACCGCGACGGCGACGGGCTGCTCTACCTGCGGCAGTCGGCCGACGGCCCGGGGCAGGCCAACATTTCATTCTCCGTTCCGGAAGTGCACGACCTCCGCACCGGTGTCCCGTCCCTGGCCGGCATTGCCGAGTACTCGCCGTGGAACCTGACGCTGCAAGGCGACAACGAGGCGGTACGGCTCGATGTGGGACTCGTAACGGGGAACTACTTCGACGTCATGGGACTCTCGCCGGTGCTGGGACGGCTGACGCGCCCCAGCGACGACGGCGCCGGCGTGCCGCCGGTGATGGTGCTCACGCACGACTTCTGGGTCAAACGCTTCGGAGGGGATCGCGCCATCGTCGGCCGGCAGGTGAAGCTGGACGGCCAGTCGGTCACGGTCATCGGCGTGCTCCAGCCGGCTCCGTTCTTCCCCGACCGGATCGATGCGCTGCTCAACATGGTGGTGAGCCCGCATCACGTGAGCGCGATGATGGTGCAGAACCGCTTGCACCGGATGACCGAGGTGGTCGCCCGGCTCATCCCGGGCGCCACCGTGGCGCAGGCACGGACGGAGGTCGCCGCGGTCTACGCGCGCCTGCAACGCGACTACCCGGAAGCGTACGACCCGGCGTCCCACTATCGCATCGCGGTCACGCCCTTCAAGGAAGCACTGGGCGAGCGTGCGCGGCTGACGCTCTGGCTCCTCATGGCGGCCGCGGCGTTCGTCATGATCATCTCCGCCGCCAACGTCGCCAACCTGACCCTGATGCGCGGCGTACGCCGGGAGCACGAGCTGGTGGTACGCGCGGCCCTCGGGGCGGGAGTCGCCCGGCTGCGGCGGCTGTTGCTGGTCGAGAATCTCGTCCTCACCCTGCTGGGCGCCATGGGCGGCGTGGCGATCGCAGTGGTCGGCGTGCGGCTGCTCATCTCGCTCGCGGCGCGGTACTCCCCTCGCGCCGGAGAAATCCGTCTCGACGGCATCGTGCTCGGCTTCACGCTTGCCTTGTCGGTCGCGCTCGCCTTGCTGCTCTCGTTCATCGCCTCCCTGCCGCGGGAGGGCACCTTCGCCTCCTGGATCTCGGCGGGCGTGCACCGGATGAGCGGATCGCAGCGCAAGCAGCGTTTGCAACGCGGACTCGTCGTGGCGCAGGTCGCCGTGTCGGTCGTGCTGCTCGCCGGCGCCGGCCTGCTCACTCGCACGATGATCCGACTGTCGGAGGTAGACAGCGGTCTGCGAGCGGAGGAGGTGTTTGCCATGGATGTGCCGCTGCTGCAGCTGAGTGGGGGCCCGAGCGGCGGAACCGACCCGATGGCGTGGTTCCGGCACATCATGGAGCTGGACGTCGCGGCCAAGGAGCAGTACGAGCGAATGCGGAGCGAGATCCGGGCGCTGCCCGGCGTCAACGAAGCGGGATTGGGCTCCAGCATTCCGCTGGCCGCCTCGACGTTGACATTCGATGTGAAGGCGGAGGGCGAGGCGCTCGCCCCGGGCGAGGCCGTGCCGCGCGCCGACGTCCGCACGGCCAGCCCGGAGTACTTCCGTGCCTCGGGGATTCCTCTGCTGCTGGGCCGCGAATTCACCAGCACCGACGGGGCCGGCTCAGGGCTCGTCGTGATCGTCAACAAGACATTCGCCGACAAGTTCTTCCCCGGTGAGGACCCGATCGGGAAGCGGATTGCATGGACGGGCCCGCTGCTCAAGCTCAGCCCCATCAGCGGCGACTGGCGCACCATCGTCGGCGTCACCGGCAATACACGCGATGGCGGGCTGGATGCGGAGCCCCGTGCCACAGCGTTCATGCCGTTTACACAGATGTTGTCGCTCGGCGGCGCACTGGTGATCCGTGCCGACAGCAATGCCCCGGGGCTGGTCGCCGCAGCGACGCGCATCGTACACCGCATCGCGCCGGCGGCGCCGATCGTGAAGGTGCTGACGGTGGCCCAGATCAAGGACCAGAGCGTCTCGCCCCGGCGTCTCAACGCGGAGCTGGTGTCGTCGTTCGGCATCCTGGCCCTGATCATCGCCGCCGTGGGGATCGCCGGCGTCCTCGCCTTCTCGGTGAGCGCACGGACCACGGAGATCGGGATCCGCATGTCCCTCGGGGCCGACCGCGGCCAGGTGCAGCGGATGATCCTCCGGGAGGGCGGCGTGTTGCTGGCGCTGGGCCTCGTGCTCGGCGTCGCCGGCGCCTTCTTTGCCACCGGGCTGGTTCGCGGACTGTTGTTCGGGGTCGCGCCGCGCGATCCGACCACGTTCATCGCGGTGGCACTGCTGATGCTGGCGATCGGCATCGTCGCGTGCTGGATTCCGGCGCTCCGGGCGTCGCGCATCGACCCGGCAATCGCCATGCGGTCGGCGTAGGAAGGTCCGTCATCGCGCGCGTGTGAGCAATTCGTCAGGAACGACCGCCTCTGGCGACGCTGCCGCAGCACCGGGCATCTGACGAACGACCTCATCCAGGATGCCTGCGTGGCTCGCCGTTCGTCGCTGGTTGGTCTCTTCGTTCTCGTCGTTCCTGCGTGCGCAACCGTGCAGCACGCGCAATCACCCGTGGTGCCGGGCCTTGCCCTCCAGGTCGAACGGCCTGGAGCTGCCGAGACGGTCGTGTATCAACGCTCGATCACGCGCGCCGGCCAGGACAGCAGCGCAGGGACGCGGACCGTCGTGCTGCAGGTCGTGCAGTCGCTGGACCACGGCGAGGTGCTGCAGGTCGTGCAACGCTTCCCTGGTGGCGGTGGCGAGATCGTCGACACCGCGATCGCCGAGCTGTCGACGCTGCGCGCGGTAGCCCATCGCTCGCATCAGCCGACGCGAATAATGCGCTTCACGTTCGACGGGAGCGACGCGCACGGAACGGTGATTGCGCTCCGCCCGGCGGGTGATTCGGTGACACCGGTGCAGCAATCGCTGGGCGGGCCGATCTTCGACTCCAACGTCATCGACCTCGTTGTAGCCGCGTTGCCGCTGCGTCCCGGCTTTGCTGCGGAGCTCCCCTTCTTTATTTATGAGCGCGGCGGCCGGGTCCCGATGCCGGTCGCGGTGCGCGAACGCGCGACGGTCCCGTTTGCGCGCCTCGGAGCCCGCGACGTGTGGATCGTGAGCGTCGGGGTGCCGGGGGCCCCCGCGACCGTCTGGGTCGATACACGGACGCACGAAGTGCTCCGGGTGCGCTACGACATCACCGCGCGGGCGCTGAGCTTCACCGACGAGCGTGTGACGCCGATTCACGGATGACATGACACGCGTCAGCGTGTCGCCCTTGATGGCCATCGGGCGTGGGCACAGTTTAGGCCGCACATGGTCTCTCCAAACTCCGCTGCAACATGATCTCCGGCCTCGACGCCCTGGCTCGGTTGCGCGACGGCAACAAGCGCTTCGTGTCCGGCCGGCTCGACCTCGCGAGCGCGCTCGACGAGTCGCGACGCAATGCGCTCGCCCAGGGGCAGGAGCCGTTCGCCGTCATTCTGGGATGCTCGGATTCGCGGGTCCCCGCCGAGCTGGTGTTCGGGCAAGGATTCGGAGACCTGTTCGTGATTCGCGTCGCCGGTAACATCGTGGCCCCGTCTCAAGTCGGCAGCGTGGAGTTCGCCGCCGGGAAACTCGGAGTACGGCTCGCCGTCGTGCTGGGGCACACACGCTGCGGGGCTGTCACCGCGACGCTCGAGGAGCTGCGGCAGCCGGTTCCGAACCGCTCACCCAATCTGCGCTCGATCGTCGATCGCATCCGCCCGTCCGTTGAGCCACTCCTCTCCACCCCGCTGGGCCGGGATCCGGACGCGCTGATCGCGCAAGCGGTACGGGCGAACGTCCGCACCGCGACGGACCACCTGCGCCACGGCTCGGAGATTCTGGAGCGGCTCGTGCAGCAGAACGGTCTGGTCATCGTCGGGGCGGAGTACTCGCTGGACACCGGCGCGGTCGATTTCTTCGACGGAGTCCCCGCCTAGCCTCACGCCGTTGTGCAAGTCCACTGCCTTCGGTCGTCCACCCCGGAAAGGCTCTCGTATACCCTTTCCCGGAGCTTCGTGTATGCATTTCCTCTCGAGTGCGGTCGCCGTGCTTCTCGCCGGCACGCCCGGTCTGCCGCAACAATCTGCCGACTCGATTCGGGTACCCGAGGTGCGCACCTCGGGAACGGCGGAGCGCAGCGTCGATCCCGATCTTGCAACAGTGTCGGTGCAATTCTCGGCCACGGGTGCCACGCCGGCGGAGGCGGGCAGCCATCTGGCGGTACGGGCGGACAGCCTGCGCCGCGCGCTCGCGACGCTCGGGATCCCCGGGGATTCCCTCGTCAACCGTGGCCGCTGGTACTGGTGGGGCAATCGCGTCGAGATCATTCAGCGCACGAAGTGCGTACCGCGCACCGCGCCGCGCCCTGGTGATCCGTGGTGCGACCAGGTACCCGACACGAGCTACCGCGCCAATGATCGGGTCGAGATCCGGATTCACGATCTGAAACGGCTGGGTGCGGTAATGGATACGCTGCTAGGCCGTGGGCTCACGGACATCTCGGAGATTCAATTCTCGGCCGGTGACGTCACCGCCGCACGCGATCAGGCCGTGCGGGCCGCGACCACTCAGGCGCGGGCGCAGGCGGAGGCCGTGGCAGCCTCCAGCGGGATGCAGCTCGGGCGCGTCCTGCTCCTCACCACCCAGCCTGACTATGCAGACCGGTCGGCGATCATCATGGATGGCATGAGCGTCCGTGGCGCGTCTGTCGCGTCCGGGACCGTCGTCATGCGCCCCTCGATCCCCGTCGCGGTGACGGTGTATGGGCGCTGGGAACTGATCCCCAAGCCATGAACCCTTCCGGACTCTGAGAACCCCAGTATCTAGCTGGGTTTCCTGGGTACCGATTGACATGTGACTAAGTAGTCACATATTTCCTTCGTGGACGCGGTGTTCAGAGCCCTGGCCGATCCGAGCCGCCGCAAGCTGCTCGACGCGCTGTTCCGGCACGACGGGCAGACCCTCGGCGCACTGCAGCGGCGCCTCCCGATGACGCGCTTCGGCGTGATGAAGCATCTGCGCGTACTCGAGCAGGCCCGGCTCGTGGTGACGCAACGGCGTGGCCGCGAGAAGCTGCACTTCCTGAATCCGGTCCCGATCCGGCTGGTCCACGACCGCTGGGTGAGCAAGTACGCTGAGCCGTGGGCGGCGGCGTTGAGCGACCTGAAGCGCAACCTGGAGGATGGGACGATGGAAAAGGTCTTCGAGATCTACATCAAGACGACAGCCGAGCGCCTCTGGGAGGCGATCACCAACCCCGAGATGCGGAAGCAGTACAGTTTCGGCGTCGTGGTCAAATCCGATTGGAAACCGGGCTCTCGCTACGAGGCCGGCAACCCGAAGGCCGGGCTCTTGATGGAAGGAGAGAACCTGGAGGTCGATCCGCCGCGGCGCCTGGTGCAGAGCTTCCGCGCGTTGTGGGGCGAAGACGTCAAGCAAGAAGGGACGTCGCGCGTCACCTGGGCGATCGAGCCGATCGGCGACTCCTGCCGACTCACCGTCACGCACGACCAGCTGCGCGAAGGCGCCAACGACCAGCTCTACGGCGGCTGGCCCATGATCTTGTCGGGGCTCAAGACGTTGCTCGAGACGGGGGAGCTGCTCACGACTCCCGGCTCCCTGATGTATACCTAGGGCCCGATCCGCTCCTGTGAACCCCGGGGCCATGCCCCGGGGTTACCCGCCTTGAGCTACGCTCGCCAACTCTTGCACACGGCGACAAATTCCGAGACCTCCATTCGGGGCGTCGCGTCCGTCATGAAAGCCTACCTCATCACCACCGGGACCGTCTTCGCACTGATCGTCGCGTCGCACGTGTTGCGTTTCATCACTGAGAGCGGAACGCTGCGGGAACCGATCCTGTGGATCCTCACACTCCTCTCCGCGGGATTGTCCGTCTGGGCGTTCAGTCTGCTGCGGCTCCCAGGGGCGAAGCAGTGACCGCTCCGCACGTTGACTGTGACCGACTGCACGGCATCCTCGTGGTCCCGGATGTCCGGCGGGCCGTGGAGTACTACACGAAGCAGCTGGGCTTCCAGACCGGATTCTTATACGGCGACCCGCCCACCTACGCCGGGATGAACCTCGACCAGGTGCAGATCTTCCTCGAGCAGGGCACGGCCGCTCCGAACCGGACCTCGATGTATTTCGTCGTCGGGGACGCCGACGAGCTGCACGCGTTTCACCGGGCCCAGGGCGTGGATATCGTGGAGCCGCCGGGCGATCGCCCCTATGGCCTGCGCGATTACGGCATTCGCGACCTGAACGGCTACGGGCTGTCGTTCGGCCACTACATCTTCAACACCGGCGAGCCGCTCGCCATCGAGCGGGTCGACGTCCCGCTGCGGCTCGAGAAGCGGCTTGCTGCTGCGCTCCAAGAGCTGGCAACGCACAAGCGTATGAGTCTTACGAGCTGTCTCGAGGAAACCCTGCTGCATACGTTCGAGCCGCTGGGCGACGGCGTCGCGAGCCCGCACACGAAGAGCCAGCTGCGCTACATCCAGCAGTTGAAGGTCAAGCACGGCATCGACTACGACTCGCATGCGAGTTATCGCTTCGTGGAGAAACCATGACCGCGCAGGAATTCCGCCGCATGGCCTTGAAGCTCGCTGGGGCGACCGCCCAGAAGCACATGGGCCACCCCGACTTCCGCGTCGACGGCAAGATCTTCGCGACGCTCGGGTATCCCGGCCGAGGCTGGGGGATGGTGAAGCTCAAGCCGGAGCAGCAGGAGTTGTTCGTGCGCAGCCAGCCCAAGGCGTTCATGCCGGTGAAGGGCGCGTGGGGGCGAGCGGGGGCGACGAACGTGGCATTGCCCTCGGCGCGCAAAGGAGCGGTGCGCGAGGCGTTGACGATGGCGTGGGAGAACGTGCGATGAAATCTTGCGGCCTCCGCCGATGATCTGGGAAAGCCGGGTAACGACGACTTCTACGGTGCGGGGTTCGTGAACGCGCTGCGAGCAGTCCAGTAAGCAGGATCCGCAACATTCCCTACCGGCCCACCGCGTCGGCCGACCAGCAGCTCGACCTCTACACACCGGCGTCGGCTGGGCGAGCACCGGTCGTGCTGTTCATCCACGGTGGCTCGCTCGAGGAAGCGGGCGAGCGCCGCAGCTCAGCGATGTACGCGCCGGTGTGCCCGGGTCTCGCGGCCCGCGGCATCGTGTGCGCCACGATGGACTACCGGCTGTCCCCTTCCTTTCAGTGGCCGGCGATGCCCGAGGACGTGGCCGCGGCGGTCCGCTGGCTCAGCGACTCCGTTGCCGCGCGCGGCGGCGATCCCCAGCGCATCTTTCTCGCGGGCCACAGCTCGGGGTGCTTGCTCGCGGCCCTCGTCGGCCTCGATTCGATCTATCTCCGGAGGAGCGGGCTCACGACCGGCGACGTCGCCGGTGTAGTGGCGATGGGGTGCACGCTCGCCCCGTGGGATACGACCGCGTCGACGCCCGACCTGACGATACTCGCCGCGGCATTCGCCCGCGACGCCACCGACCGCCAGCTCTATGGCACCCTGGCCTGGCGGCTGCGCGCCAATCCCACGGCGTGGGTAGGACCCACGGCACCGCCGGTTCTCATCCTCGTCGCCGAGTCGGAGCGGTTCTTTCCGTCACGACGGGATTCCTCGATCCTCAGGATCCCGTCGCAACCTTGTGGCGGATTTTGTGCGAGATCCCAGGGCGACGACGGCGACGCCGTAACGAGTCTCAGGCCGGGAGCCTGAGTCGGCGGATCAGCGCCTGAAAGCGCGGATTCCCCCGCAACGGGTCGTTGATCGGGATGACAGCCATGTAGGGCATGTTCGGGTCATGCGCCTGATAGGCCCGTTCGAGCCAGTCCATGGCGCGGGCCGTGTCGCCGGCCCGCATGTACGACGCGTGGACGCGCTGGAGACCGACGCCCGACCTCTGAGCACGGTCTGCCAGCTCGTCCGCCACTCGGCGCATCGCCAGTGAATACCCTCCAGCGGCTGCCCCCGCGTCGAGCACTCGCACCATCGCCGTGTCATTGCGCAGCTGCCAGGACGCCCGCTCTGCCGCCAGCGACTCGCCGTAGCGACCGAGGAAGTGCAGCTGGATGGGGATTTGATTCAGCACCATCGGCATGGTGGGGCTCGTGACTTGCACGCGGCGAAATTCGGCCAACGCGTCATCATAACGACGAAGCTGGCTGAGAATGACGCCGTAGAAGGCCCGTACCTTGTCATTGAATGGATCGAGCTGCAGAGCACGCTGGATGCGCCGCCACCCCTCCGTGGGCCGCCGCATGATGTAGAGGAAGTGCGCAAAGGCGGCCTGCCCCTCTGCGTCGTTGGGATCGAGTGCCTCAGCGTGTCTGAACTCTTGCTCGCCGGTCTCCCAGTCCCAGTCGGACCAGACGGCGAGCCCGGCCCGGGTGTAGTGGGCATCCGCCAGGGTCGAATCCAGCGCGAGGGCCCGTGCGACCGCCTCCCGCATTCGTGGCTGCGCTACGCCCGGTGCAACGAAGCCCATCTGTTGCAGCCCGCCCCACGTGTGCGCGATGGCGGAGTATGCCGCGGCGTATTCCGAGTCCTTCTCCAGCGCCACCGCGTAATACCGCAGCGCCGTTTCCAAGTCTGCGCGGGAGAGTTTGGCGTTGTGTTCCCTGCCCCGGAGATAGGCCTCATATGCCTCCGGGTTGATTGGACGTGAGTACAACAACCGCCGGCGCTCTCCCGGGAGCAGCGCGAGGGCCAGCGAGTCGGCCACGCGTTGCGCGATCTCGCTCTGCACCGCCAGGATGCTGCGCAGGTCGCGTTCGTACACATCGGACCAGATTTCCGTCTGATCGCGAATCCTGACCAGTTGGGTGGTGACACGTACGCGGTCGCCTTCCCGGCGCACCTTTCCTGCGAGGAGGTACTGGACGCCCAGCTCTCGACCGATCTGGTCGACGGGCTTCTCGGTGCGCCGGTACCGCATCGCCGTCGCAGGGGCGATGACGCCGAGCCGCCCGGGCGCCAGGTGGCCGAGCTGCGTGATCATCTCTTCCGTGAGCCCGTCGCTGAAGTAATCCTGGGTCGAGTCGCCGGTCATGTTGGCGAACGGAAGGACCGCGAGCCTGAGACTTTGCG
Organism: Gemmatimonadales bacterium; assembly: GCA_035718325.1. Classification (GTDB taxonomy): domain Bacteria; phylum Gemmatimonadota; class Gemmatimonadetes; order Gemmatimonadales; family GWC2-71-9; genus DASTHG01. Next base: position 10,805 of record DASTHG010000272.1, read on the forward strand.
CGCCGGACGTCAACAAACGCGGAATGACAACCGCCCCGCCCACTGCAAGCAGTCCGACCAGCACAGCCACGCGGAGGCGCGATCGGACCGATGTGCCGGCCCGCTCAGGGACCGGTCCAGACGCCGCCACTCGCAACGCCTCGCTGAACTGTGACGCCGTGGTGAACCGATCGGCCGGATTCCGCGACAACACCTTGCCGATGACCTGCGCCATCGACTGCGGGACGTTCTCCCGCGAGCGTCGCAGGTCGGCCCCTGGCCCCTGGGAAAAGTCCGCGCTGGCGCTCGGCCCCAGCGGCATCTGGCCCGCCAGCATTTCGTACAGCATGCAGCCCAGGCTATACAAGTCGGAGCGACCGTCGACGTCCTTTCGTCCGGCCGCTTGCTCGGGACTCATATAGCTCACCGTGCCGACCGCGATGCCGCTGGCGGTGAGCGACTCCCCTCCCGCCTGACTCACCGCGCGGGCGATGCCGAAATCGCTCACCATCGCGTGCCCGGCTTGAAACAGGACATTCTCGGGCTTGATATCGCGGTGCACGAGGCCGGTCGCATGCGCGTAGCCGAGTGCGTCGGCGACCTCGGTGGTGATCTGCAGCGCGTCCTCGAGCGGTAGCTGGTGCTCGCGGCTCAGCCGGTCGCGCAGCGTCTCGCCCTCGACGTAGGGCATGACGTAGTACAACAACGACGCCGTCCCGGCGTGCTTCCCGGACAGCTCGCCCGAGTCGTGCAGCGGCAGGATGTTGGGATGCGTGAGGCTGGCGACGATGTCGATTTCGCGCAAAAACCGGTCGGCGCCCAGCGCGGCGGCGATCTCCGGTCTAAGCACTTTGATGGCGACGGGCCGGTGGAGTTTGTGATCCTCGGCCCGAAACACGACGGCCATGCCGCCGTGCCCGATTTCTCGATCGACCGTGTAGCGGGGCCCGAGTCCCTGGCGCAGCCGCTCGAGCACTTCAACCATGAGCGAAGCTCCCGAGGGTCGAACCTCAATACTACAATTGACGGCCATGCTCCGCTCCATCGGCCCTGGCGACGAGCCTGCGCTCGAGGCGCTTCTCGTCCGCCACGCCGATTTCTCGATGTTCCTGCGCTCGAACTCTCAGGCCGCGGGGCTCGTCTACGACGGCAGGCGAGCGGTGCTGTTTGCAGAGCGGGAAGATGCGAAACGGGCGTATGGGGGAATCGGGTTCCGGGTTGTCGGAGAGTACGGACTCGTGCTCTTTGCTGGGGTGTAGACGCCTGGACGGCGAGGGAGACGCTCAGCCGCCGAGCCGTTGAGGCAGACGCCCAGCCGCCGAGCCGCCGAGTGGACGCCAAGGAGTGAGGGATGAGGACAAGCGGGTACTCTGGGAAGGGTCTCGTAGACAAGCTCGGTATCAAGCCGGGGATGCGGATCGCGATCGTGGGCGCGCCTCGCGGATTTCGCGCCACACTTGGGCCGTTGCCCGATGGCGTTTCGGTGACCGCAACACCGCGCGGGACACTGCCATTCATTCACTTCTTTGCGAAGCAGCGCTCGGTCCTCGAGCGGCGCCTCCATTCCTTGAAGCGTGCACTGGCGCAGGACGGCGCGCTCTGGGTGTCGTGGCCCAAGAAATCATCGGGCGTGGAGACGGATCTCACGGAGGACGGAGTGCGGGCAGTGGCGCTGGACGGCGGTCTTGTGGACGTGAAGGTGTGTGCGGTGGACGAAGTGTGGTCGGGGTTGAAGCTGGTGCGGCGGCTGAAAGACAGACGATAAGGCGTTGTCGGTCATCGGTTTTCAGGTATCGCAGGACCGACTACTGATGACCGAAAATGCTTTGCTTTGCAAAGTACTTGACAGAATCCGCCAGAATTCCCATATTGTGTCCAGCATGGCGTCGCCGCAGCCCCTGGCCGACCGCGCGCTCGACAACCTGAGCTACATCCGCCGCACCATGGAACGCGCGGGGTCGTTCACCGCCGTGCCCGGATGGGGTCAGGTCGGTATCGGTGTCACGGCGCTCGGCGCCGCGGCGCTGGCCGCGCGCCAGACGTCGCTCTTGAACTGGCTCGTGACCTGGCTGGTCGAGGCGATCGTGGCGCTGGCGATCGGCGGCTGGACGATGGTGCGCAAGGCGCGCGCCGCCAACGATTCGTTGCTGTCCGGCCCCGGCCGGCGCTTCGGGTTGTGCTTTCTCCCGCCGCTGATCGTCGGCGGGATGTTGACGGTGGCGTTGTACTTCGGCGGTGACCGACGGCTGATTCCCGCGGTCTGGCTGCTGCTGTACGGGACGGGCGTGGTGGCGGGGGGAGCCTTCTCGGTTCCCGTCGTGCCGGTGATGGGTTTGGGATTTCTCCTGCTGGGGTCGGCGGCATTGTTTGCTCCCGGAGCAGCCAATTGGCTGCTCGCCGCCGGCTTCGGCGGGTTGCACCTGGTGTTCGGCTTCTGGATCGCGCGGAGGTACGGTGGCTAGATCGTCGGCAGCACGGCATGCGACGCCGCAGGGCGAGTCCGCGGCGCGCGGCGCAGCACGGGCCGCTGCCGAGCTCGACCGCCTGATCCATGAGCGGGTGCGGCTGGGCATCGTGTCGGCGCTGGCGGGGGTCGACCGGCTCAGCTTCAACGAGCTCAAGTCCCTGCTCAAGGTGTCGGACGGGAATCTCAGCGTCCACGCCCGCAAGCTGGAGGAGGCCGATTACATCAGTTGCGCGAAGTCGTTCGAGGGCCGCATCCCCAGAACCGAGTACCGCCTCACCGCCACAGGACGCCGCGCGTTGGAACGGTATCTCGACCACATGGAAGCGCTGATCCGCGCCACACGGTAGGCGCTATTTTTTTGAGGAAAAACTTTATGTCGCAAAGTCCTCTGCATGTCGCGATCATCCTCGATGGCAACGGCCGCTGGGCGCAGCGCCGCGGCCTGGAGCGCACCGCCGGCCACCGCGTCGGCGCCGAGGCGGTGCGTCGCACCGTCGAGGCGGCTGCCGAGCTCGGCATCGGCGCGCTTACGCTGTTCGCATTCTCCAGCGACAACTGGAAGCGCCCGCCCGCCGAAGTCAGCACCCTGATGCGCCTCTTCGCGCGCCACCTGCGCACCGAGACGCCGCGCTGTCTCGAGCACGGCATCCGCTTGCGCGTCGTGGGGCGG
>DASTHG010000273.1:0-2663 GCA_035718325.1 Gemmatimonadales bacterium
ACGACCGTCGCGCTGCTGACGCTCGTAGAAGACGGGAAGATCGGCGTCGGCGATCCGGTGAGCCGCTGGATCACGGGCTTCGCGCATACCACCGTCGCCGTGAAGAGCGACACGGGTCTCGCCATCGTGCCCGCGAAGCGGCAGATCACGATCCGCGACCTGCTGACGCACACCTCGGGTATCTCCGCGGGCCTGGACCCACTGATTGCGCGTGCCTACGCCGCCAAAGGGCTCGGCTCCGAGGCGGGTTTCTGGTGGTACTTCGCCGACAAGGACGAGCCGATCTGCACCACGGTCGAGCGTCTCGCCACGCTGCCCTTCTCGGCGCAACCGGGGGAGCGCTGGATCTACGGCTACAGCCTGGACGTGCTGGGATGCGTCGCGGAGCGGGCTTCGGGGATGCCGCTGGACCAGCTGATCCGGGAGCGGATCACAGGGCCACTGAAGATGAACGACACGTACTTCTACGTGCCCCCATCTTCTGCAGCGCGCCTTGTGACGGTCTACGCCAGTGATTCGACGAACCACGTCGCCCGCGCGCCGGAGGGTCCACGCGGCCAGGGCAGTTACGTCACCGGACCGCGCAAGGAGTTCTCGGGGGGCGCCGGACTGATCTCGACGGCCGGAGACTACGCCCGCTTCCTCGAAATGCTGCGCAATGGGGGCCAGCTCGACGGGGTGCGGATCCTGGCGCCGCACACGGTGGACCTGATGACGCACAACCAGGTGGGCATGTTGTACGACTCGAGCGGGTCGCGCGGCTTCGGCTTCGGTTTCGAAACCACGGAGCGCTACGGCGCCGACGGCATGACGAGCGAGGGTTCGTCGCGCTGGGGCGGGGCGTACGGCAGCGTCTACTACATCGACCCCGCCGAGCACCTGGTGATCGTGTTCATGATGAACCAATTGCCGAACAGCAGCGATATCAGAGACAAGTTCCAGACGATGGTTTATCAGGCGCTTGTGCGTTAGTCGCCATCTCGGCTTAACCCCGGGGCACCGCCCCGGAGCAGAACAGCGGTGGCAGGAGCAGTCGGGGTTCTTGGGCCGCGGCCCCGACCTCGGAAGGGGATGTGACCCCGGGGCACCGCCCCGGAGGTCAGCCGCGCCGAGTCGTGTCAGCGAACTCCCCAAGCTCGGCTGACCGCGGGCCGATGGCCCAGGGTCGAGAATCACAACGAGACACTACTTCTGTCCCGTAGCTCGAACCGCGTACGACAGCATCGCCAGCCCGAACGCCAGACAGCCCAGCCCCCACCACAGGTTGACGTCCATTCCCAACGACTTCTGGTAGATCGTCTTGTCGGAGACGATCCCGTAGATGGTGAGGATCACCCCGAAGATCGAAAACAGGAGACCGATCGGGTATCGCAAGTCCAGTTTCATGGTTTTACCAGAAAATGATGTTCAAGATGAGCGCCAGCACCAGCACGATCACTCCCAATGTTGCCGGCCGCTTGAACCAGGGCATGTCGCCGTCTTTCTGCCGTGGCGTGAGCGAGTACACCAGCCCCTTCAGCTCCTCGTCCGACTTGTTGCGCCTGGTGGCGAGGGAGATGACGATGGTGGTGACGAAACAGGCCGTCCACGCGAAGATCGCGCTCCAGAAGTTCTGCGCCATCTCGCTCGGGTACGTGTGCAGGACAGCCCCCAGGAATCCACCCTTGATCCCAGCGACAGCCCCATGCGGCAGCGTGAGTCCGTGGTGGAGGGCGGCGGCAGCGGTCCCGGTCAACAGTCCGAAGAATGCCCCGTGTCCCGTGGTGCGTTTCCAGAACATGCCCAGCAGGAACGTCGCGAACAGTGGCGCGTTCACGAACGCGAACACGAGCTGCAGCATGTCCATGATGTTGTTGAAGCGGGTCGTGGCGTACGCCGCCAGCACGGAGAGGATGATGCCGACGACGGTCGCCGTCTGGCCCATGCGCAGGTAGTGCGCGTCCGACTGGCCGGGTTTGATGTAGGATTGGTAGATGTCGTACGTCCACACGGTATTGAATGCCGTGACGTTGCCCGCCATGCCCGACATGAACGACGCCATCAACGCCGTCAGCCCGAGCCCCAGCACGCCCGAGGGGAGATAGTGCCCGAGCATCACCGGTACGGCGAGGTTGTAGTTCGGCGTGCCGTCCTTCTCGAGCGGCAGGAAACCGCCGTGCGCCACGTGCAGCGCGATTGCGAGCATGCCCGGCAGAATCACGAGGAAGGGGAAGACCATTTTCGGGAAGGCGGCGAGCAGCGGGGTACGGCGGGCGGCGGCCATCGAGTCGGCGGCCATGGCGCGCTGCACGACCAGGAAGTCGGTACACCAGTAGCCGAACGACAGCACGAATCCCAGCCCCATCACCATCCCGAACCATTCGACTCCCATGGGGTTGGCGGCGGCAGAGTCGAGGTGGCGCCAGGACGTCGAGTAGGCGCCGGCGGCGAAGCCCTGATTCGTCGCGACGGTCGCGAGCCGCTCGGTCAGGCCGTGCCAGCCACCCACGTCCTTCAATCCCAGCAGCACGAGGGGCAGGACACCCATGACGATGAGAAAGAACTGCAGCACCTCGTTGTAGATCGCCGAGGTGAGTCCGCCCAGGAAGATGTACGCCAGGACGATGACCCCCGACAACAACACACTGGTATTGAAGTTCCATCCCAGCACGAGCTCCAGCAGC
>DASTHG010000274.1:0-2163 GCA_035718325.1 Gemmatimonadales bacterium
GCCCAGCGGGGCGATCACACAGACGGTGCTCGCCATCGGGAATGATCCGACCAACCAGAAGACGTGTACGACGGCGACGATCACGCCGGCGTCCAACGCCCTGATCACGATCGCCGTGCTGGGGCACAACTCGACGAGCGCGCCGCCGAGTCCGGTGGTGAGCGGGGGCGGGATGACGCTGTGGGCCGAGGTGGCCAGCGTCACGTTCGACGGCGTCGCGACTCCGCACAAGCGGATGACGATCTTCCGGGCGATGAGCAGCGCTGCCGGCAGCGGACCCGTGACCATCACCTGGAATGCGAGCGTGTCGAACTGTCAGTGGATCCTCTCGCAGTGGACCGGCGTCGATCCTGGTGGGGTGAACGGGGCGGGGGCGGTCGTGCAGGCAGTGTCCGGTAGCATCGACGCGAGCAACGGTCTCGCCCTGACCCTCGCCCCGCTCGGCGCGGCGGGGAACGTCGCCTATGGCGTATTCGGCACGAACAGCAAGGTCGTCGCGATCACGCCAGGCGCCGGTTTTACGAAGATCGGAGAGTCTCCGTCCGGGGAGAGCCCCGGTGCGGATCTGCTGGCGGAGTGGCTGGTGAATCAGATGGTGGTCAACGCAACCTGGACGGCACTGAACGGCGGGGGACTCGGCGTGGAGATCAAGGCTGCACCGTGATCGTGCCGTGCATCTGCGCGTGAAACATGCAGTGGTAGGTGTAGGTCCCCGGAGCCGCAAACGTCACCTGGAACAGTCCGCCGTTCGTCATCCCTCCGTAGGGGTTCGGCTTGGGACCCGCCAGTGCACCGCTATCGAACCCGGTCGAGTCACTCGTCACGCTGTGTGAGGAGGGGCCGTCGTTCGTCCAGTTCACCTTCGTCCCCACTTTGATCGTGATCACGTTGGGTGCGAAGGCGTAGTCCTGCACCGTGATCGAGGCGGCCGGCGTGTTGCCACCGCCGCCGCCATTCGAGGAAGGCAGATTCACGCCGCCGCAGCCGGCGAGCATCCAGGCGCAACAACTGACGAAGGTGAGTCGCATGAGGGAACCTCCTCTCCCTGAATGTATAGCTTCTCAGCTCACCCTGAGCCAGCCGAGGAACCGCTTCACCATCCCTCCCGTCACTTGTTCCAGGGCCTGCCGCAGCGCTCCCGCCGTCTGGTACCGCGCGGACGGATCGCACACGACCGTATGGCGCAGCACGTCCTCGAACTCGCGTGAAACGTCGGGACGCGCTTCGCGCAGGGAGGGCAGGGCGTCGACGGTCTGCTTGGCGAGAATCGCTTCGGGCGTCGTGCCCTCGAAGGGGGGACGGCCGAGCAGCGTGAAGTAGGCGACGACGCCGAGGGAGTAGAGATCGGCGCGCTGCTCGACGCGCTCCCCCAGCAGCTGCTCCGGCGCCGCGAACTGCGGGGTCCCGCTGCGCGACGTGGCGCCTGCGAACCGCTCGCCGCGCAGCGCCAGCGCCAGGCCGAAATCGGTGATGCGCAGCCGGCCGTCCGGCTCGATCAACATGTTTTCCGGCTTGATGTCGCGGTGCACGAGGCCCATGCCGTGCGCATGCTCGAGCGCCGAGAGCGCTTCGAACAGCAGCCGCTCGGTTTTCTGGATCGGGAACGGCCCTTCCTTTTTCACCAGCTGCGCTACGTTCGCCCCGGGCACCAGCTCCATGACGTACCACTGCAATCCCGCGCGGCTCTGAATGTCGTAGACGCTCACGATGTTGGGATGCCGGAGCCGTGCGGCGAGCTGCGCCTCGCGCCGGAAGCGCTCCATGACTCCCGGGTCCGCCGTGAGCTGTGGATGCAACACCTTGATCGCTACTTCGCGCTCGAGCCCCAGGTCGCGTGCGCGGTAGACGCGCCCGAATCCTCCCGAGCCGATTTCGTTCAACAATTCGTAGTCGTCACCCAGCGCGCGCCGCAGCCGGCGCTCGAAGTCCTTTTCCATCGTCGCCGGAGCGACGGCCGGCTCGTGGAACATCCCGGCGTCGCTGACGAAGTCTTCCAGCATCTCGGTCGCCGTGAAGTAGCGCCCGCGCGGCTCCGGCCGCAGTCCGCGCAGGATCACGCGCTCGACCGCCTGGGGGATCGCCGGGCGCAACGACCGCGGTGGCGGGGGTGACTCCGCCGCCGGTTCGGTGCCCGTCAGGGCGTAGTACACGATCGCGGCGACG
>DASTHG010000275.1:0-10980 GCA_035718325.1 Gemmatimonadales bacterium
GCCGAGATCCTGACGGACTCCGGCAGCACCGAGATCCAGCGCACCGCGGTCAACGGGATCCCCCGCGCGCGCGTGATGGCGGCCCTCGGCCCCGGGCGGTGGCTGACGTTGTCGGTGTTGCCCGGAGAAACGAACGCCGGCGGCTGGCTCGTCGTGACCCTGGCGCTCGCGCTGCTCGGTCCCGTCGGCGTCTGGTTGATGGAATGGTTCGTGCGCGCCCGCACGCGGCCGCGGTCCTTCCACGAGACGCTGACCGCGTGGGGCTTTCTCGCCCCGGCTACGCTGCACCTCGCGGCATTCTCCTTCGCCCCGATGGCGTTCGCGCTGTACCTGTCGCTGCATCGCTGGAATCCGATCGAGGCCGCTCAGCCGTTCGTGGGGTTGGACAACTTCATCGCGCTGGCGCGCGATCCGCTCGTGTGGGTGTCGCTGCGCAATACCCTGCTCTATACGCTGCACGTCCCGGTGGCGATGGCGATCGCGCTCACGATCGCGTTGCTGCTCAGGCGCAGCACGAAGGGCGCGCTGCTCGGCCGTGTCGTGTTCACCTTGCCGTACGCGTCGTCGGTCGTAGCGGTCGCGCTCGTGTGGCAGTGGATGTATCACCCCGAGTTCGGCCTGTTCAACTGGGTTGCCGGCCTGCTCGGGTGGCAGCCGGTGGACTGGCTGGGAGATCCGCGCACCGCGCTCCTCGCGGTGATGCTCGTCTCCGTCTGGCTCCAGGTCGGCTACCAGATGGTGCTCTTCCTGGCCGGCCTGCAGGCGATCCCCCAGGACTATGTCGACGCCGCCCGCGTGGACGGCGCCAACGCGTGGCAGCGATTCTGGCGCGTCACGTTCCCACTGCTTCGCCCGGTGACGCTGTTCGTGCTGGTCACGGGGATCATCACCTCGTTCCAGGTCTTCACTCTGGTGTTCATCCTCACGGGCGGCGCCCCACTGCACGCCACCGACGTCATCGTGCTGCGCATCTATCGCATGGCCTGGGAGCTGCTGCAGTTCGGCGGGGCGAGCGCGCTATCGGTCGTGCTGTTCCTGGTGCTCTTCGTGGCGACGTGGATCCAGTTCCGGTTGCTGGGACGGCGGGTGGAGTATGCGTGAGCGCTGGTTGGCGCGGGCGACGCGCGAGACGGGGCAGGGCATCGGTCTCGGGCTCGTGATCCTGCTCGGCGTGATCGTCGTGTTGCCCTTCCTCTACATGGTCACGACGTCGCTCATGGACGAATTCGAGGCGCTGCGTTCCCCGCCGGCCCTGCTCCCCGCCCACCCGCGGTTCGGCAACTACAGCGCGGCCCTGACGGCGTTGCCGTTCTGGCGGTTCTTCCTCAATTCCGCGATCGTCGCGCTCTGTGTAGTCGCGGGGCAGCTTGCGACGAGCGCGACGGCCGCATATGCGTTCGCCCGGCTGCGCTTTCCCGGTCGCGACCGGGTGTTTCTCCTCTTCCTGTCGGTGTTGATGGTCCCGGCCGTCGTCTTGCTGATCCCCCGGTTCCTGATTGTGAACGCCCTCGGGTGGGTCGACAGCTATGCCGGTCTGATTTCGACGGAGCTGGTCACGGTCTGGGGAATCTTTCTGCTGCGACAGTTCTTTCTGACGCTGCCCCGGGAGCTCGAGGATGCCGCACGGCTCGACGGGGCAGGGGAGTGGCAAGTGTTCTGGAAGGTCGTGCTGCCGCTGTCCAAACCTGCGCTGGCGACCGTCGCCGTGTTTGGCTTCGTCGATCAGTGGAAGAGCTTCCTGTGGCCGTTGGTCGTGACCCGTTCGGTGCGGATGCAGGTGGTCGAGGTGGGGGTCGCATCGTTTCACGGCATCTACGGCTCCAACTGGCCGTTCCAAATGGCCGCGGCGGTGACGGCCGTCCTCCCCCTCGCGATCCTCCTTATCTTGGCACAACGCTATTTCGTACGCGGCATCCAGTTGACGCGCGGGTCCTGAGCTCCCGGGTCCTGAGCTCCAGGGAACGGGAGGCGCGGGCCGGTGGTAGCAACTGGACCACGCGACATCCGACGACAATCGCATTGCAGAGGAGAAGGAACGTGCGGCGAGCCATGGGGCCGGTGCTCGGAGCGCTCATCGTGTCGGCCGTCTCGCTGGACGCCCAGTCGGCGTTCACGATCGGGTACGACGGCACCCTCGGCAGCAACTGGCAGATCGAAGCGATCGAGGGGGGGCTGGTGGGGCACACCGGGCTGGGGCCGGTACGCTACCTCTCCGGCACCGTGCGGATCGGCTGGTTCGGCGATCAGGGTGCCGTCATCGGCGGGACGCGCGGCATCATCGGCGCCGGGGCTCTGGCGCTGCGCAGCGGCCGCCTCAGCGTGTTCACGGTCGGGGACGACCAGAATCCGACCATCGTGGCGGTGGACCTGTCGCTCGAGGCCGCGGGGTACCTGGCGGCGCACGCGCCGAGTCCCTGGGTCCCGCACTCGGTCTCGGTCGCCGCGTTGCCCGGGATTCGGGTAGGGCAGGCGGGAGGCGGGCAGTTCGTCGTGCTCGTGGGGCCGGCGTGGTTCTCCGGAGGCGGCACGTGGCACGCGCACGCCTTTTTCAGCGCCCGCTATGAAGTCCCATTGGGGGAAAAGCACTAGATTAGCGGAGCAATGCCAGAGTCGACGGTCGAGTCGTCTCCCGCCGGGCTCCGCGTCATCGCGGATGTCGCCGCGGTGTTTTCCGCGGGTCTCGTCACTGAGGATGCACTCGCCCGCGTCGTCATCGTGCTGCGACGCGGCCTCGAGCTCGTGGACGCCCGCGTGTGGCTGCGCCGGTCCGACAAGTCCAGCTACGACGCGATCCCCCGGTCCCCCGATGCGACCCGGTTCACCCCCAGCCCCGAATGGTTCGGCCGCGAGCCCGAGCGCGAGCGTATCGCGGGTGGTGGGACGCGGGTGCGGTTTCCGCTGTTTTTCGAAGGTCAGGGGCTCGGCGCACTCGAGCTGCGCACCGACGGCCGGCGCGCCGACGCCCATATCGTCGACATCGGCCAGGTGGTGGCGCGGATACTCGCCCCGATCATCGCCGCCAACGAGCTGTCGCAGGATCTCGCCTCCGAAGTCGCGCTCTCGGCGCGCGAGGCGGAGGCACAGCGCAACTTCGTCGCGCGCATCATCGATTCCCTCCCCGTCGGACTCTACGTCATCGACCGCGATTACATGATCCGCGCCTGGAACCGCCAGCGCGAAGCGGGAACGCTCGGCGTGGCGCGCGGCGAAGCGGTGGGGCGTGAGATCTTCGGAGTGCTGGACCGGCAGCCGCGCGAGCTGTTGCGCCGTGAGTTCGACCGCGTCTTCGACACCGGCGAGATCCAGCAGATGGAAATGGAATCGACCGCGAGCGGGGAATCGCGCTTCTTCCGCGTCTCGAAGATTCCGATGCGACTGGATGACGTCCACATCACGCACGTCATCACGATCGCCGAGGACGTCACCGAGTGGCGTCTGGCCCAGCAGCGGCTCGGCCAAACCGAGAAGCTCGCGGCGGTGGGGCAGCTGGCCGCGGGCGTGATGCACGAGATCAACAACCCGCTGGCCACGATCCTCGCCTGCGCCGAGGCCCTGAATCATCGCGTGGAAGATCTCGATAAGGGGGCGCGGGCGCCGTTCGAGGAATATCTCAACATCATCGACGCCGAGGTGCAGCGCTGCCGCCGCATCGTCGACGGGTTGCTCGATCTGTCGCGGCCCAAAACGGGTGAGAAGCGTCAATCCGATCTCAACCAGATCATCGAGCAGACGTTGTTTCTCCTCAAGCACCACGACCGGTTCAAGCGGCTCAGCGTGCATCGGCAGCTGGCGGGCGGTCTGCCGAGCGTCGTCGTCGACCGGGAGCGAATCATCCAGGCGTTCATGGCGCTGATGCTCAACGCCATGGACGCGATGAACTCGCGTGGCACGCTCACCGTCCGGACGGTCCGGAACCCGGATCGCTCGAACGAGTTGCTGGCCGAGTTCGTCGACACCGGCAGCGGCATTCGGACCGAAGAGCTGTCCAAGATCTTCGAGCCGTTCTACACGACCAAGGGCCCGGGTCGAGGCACCGGACTCGGGCTCTCGATCGTGTACGGGATCATCCAGGACCACAGCGGCCGGATCGAGGTGGAGTCGCAGCTGGACGTCGGGACGACGTTCAAAGTCTACCTGCCGGTCGCCGGGTGAAGCTCCTCGTGGTCGAAGACGACCGTACGGTCGGCCAGTACGTGAAACGGGGTCTCGCCGAGGCGGGCTACCAGGTGGATCTCGTCGGCGACGGCGTGGAAGGATTGCAGCTGGCGTCCGATGGGCACTACGACGTGCTGGTGCTCGATCTGCGCCTCCCGTCGATGGACGGCCGCGAGGTGCTGCGCACCCTCCGCGACCGCGGCAATCCCGTCCCCGTGCTCGTCCTCACGGCGCAGGACGCCGTCGACTTCAAGGTGCAGGCGCTGCGCATGGGCGCCGACGACTACGTCACCAAGCCGTTCGCGCTGGAAGAGCTGCTCGCCCGCGTCGAGGCGTTGTCGCGCCGTCCCAAGGCGATCGCACCGCCGGTCCTGCGCGTCGCCGATCTGGCGCTCGACACGGGAAGCCGCGAAGTCGTCCGCGCCGGGCGCTCGATCGAGCTGACCCCCAAGGAGTACGCGGTGCTGGAGTACCTGATGCGCCATCAGGGTCGCGTCATGCCGCGCACCTTGATCACCGAGTACGCGTGGGACTACCACTTCGACCCCGGGACGAACATCGTCGACGTCGTGATCACGCGGTTGCGCAAGAAGATCGACCAGGGCCGCGAGCCGAAGCTGATCCACACGGTCCGGGGCGTCGGATACGTCGTGAAGGCGTGAGATGGACACGATCCGCACGCGGCTCACGAGCTGGTTCGCCAGCGCGGTCGCCATCATCCTCGCGGGTTTCACGGTCGCCGTCTTCCTGTCGCGCCGCAGCGCGCTCTACGGCGAGCTCGACCGCCGCATCGAATCGGAAGCGGAGCTCACCGCCGGCATCCTCGCAGGCGTCGCGCGCGCCGGCGGCACCGTGGTCCGGACCGATGCGGCAGGCCGTCCGGTGCTCGCGCAGGAGCTGTCGGCGACGCTCGAGGCCGTTCCCGACTTCCTGCTGATCACTGCTTCAGAGAAGGACAGCTTTCCGCTCTTCGTCTCGGTCGACTCCGGCGGCCTGACGTATCCGAAATACGAACAGCTGCGGAACGTGATCGTGTCCGCCCAGGGGCGACGGGTGGAGGGAACGATCCGGCTCGTGCCCGACGGGCAGCGGCTGCGCTACATCGTGCGCCCGCTGGGACCCGAAGTGGCGCAAGGCGGTGCCGTGCTGGTTGGCGTGCGACCCGAGACGGCCGAGCTCGGTCTCGAGCAGACCTTCTCCACGTTCTTGCTCATTCTGCCGTTCGGCGTGCTGGCCGCGTACGCCATCGGATCGCTCGTCGCGCGGCGCGCCCTGCGGCCCGTCGACCAGATCACCAATGAGGTCCGCGAGATCACCGACGGGACGGGCCTGCACCGCCGCCTGCCGACATCCATGGTCAAGGACGAGCTGGGTCGGCTCGCGGACACGCTGAACCAGATGATCAGCCGGCTGGAGCGCAGTTTCACCGCACTGCGCCGCTTTACCGCCGACGCGAGCCACGAGCTGAAGACGCCGTTGACCGTGCTCAAAGCGGGGGTCGAGCGCGCCCTGACGACGCCGAAGATGCCGCCGGACTCGCTCGCGGCCCTCGAAGAAGCGATGGACGAGATCAATCGCATGACGGAGCTGGTCGATGCGCTGTTGACGCTCGCCCGTGCCGACGAGGGCCTCGTGCGGCTGCACCAGGAGCCGGTCGATCTGCGGGCGCTGATTCTCGAAACGGAAGAGACCGGTGAGCTGCTGGCGGAGCCGGCGGGAATCGCGGTCAGCGCCGATGCCCCGGTCGATCCGGTGATCGTCCCCGTCGACGGCAGCCGCATCCGCCAACTCGTGATGAACCTGCTGACCAACGCGGTGAAGTACACACCGGCCGGCGGGCGCGTCCGCCTGTGGCTCGAGCAGGACGACGGCCGCGTGCGCTTCGGTGTTTCCGACACCGGCATCGGCATCGCCCCGGGGGATCTGCCGCACATCTTCGACCGCTTCTGGCGTGCCGATTCGGCCCGCACCCGCACCGGCGAGCGGCCCGGTGTGGGCCTCGGTCTCGCGATCTGCAAGTGGATCGCGGAAGCGCACGGCGGCACGATCGAAGTGCAGAGCCGGCCCGGCCGTGGCACCACGTTCAGTGTGACACTGCCGATGGGTTCGCCGGAAACCGCATCTCCGCAGGCACCCACTCCCGCAGGGCCATGATCGGCATCCGGGGCGCCTTCGGTATGCTTGTGGTTCTGACCGGACCCGTGGTTGGTCAGGACGACACGACCGCGCTGCAGGCCGCGCGACATCAGCTCGCGCTGCGGCACCTGGACAGTGCACTGGCGCTCCTGCAATTCGTCCACGACGATCGTCGGGCAGCCGCGGCGCAACGAGCAACGGCATACGTCCTCGATGGCGTAGTTCGGTTTTACGAAGGGAAAGACTCTCTGGCCGCCCGCGCGTTTCGCGCCGCCCTGACGCTCGACCCCGCCACGGTCCCGCCACCGCTGATGGTCGCCGATTCGGCGCTCGGTGCACTGGGGCATGCGCAAGTCATGCCCATGGCTGCTCCAGGGAATCCGCCGGACACACTCTATACCTGTGTGCCGCGCTGCGTCGGTCTCGACGAAGCGCCCCGGTTCCTCGCCGGCTTCGACGTCTCCCGCTTCGAAACCGAGTGGGGTGCCGATCGCAATCAGTACGGTATGAGAACGGATCGGGGCGAAGCGACGCTGCGGATCACCATCGATACGCTGGGGCACGTCGAGCCCGGATCGGCGGAGCTCGTGACCTCGACGTTGCCGCGCGCCCTGGAGGACGGACTGATGTCCACATACCAGGATGCCCTGTTCTCGCCCGGGAGAGTGAATCGCCGCCCGGTGCGCGTGCGCATCGAGTTTCGCTTTACGATGCGGCCGTCGCGGGGACCCTGAGCGGCCGCGGCGAGTGCTCATCACGCCGTCATCAATTCGTCATCCACAACCCACGCCGCCGCCAGACGACCAGCGCACTATTGTGCGCAACCCGAGCTCGAGGTCGTCATCATGTTCGATATGCTGCTCGAGAGTGGTCATCGGCCCGCCCTGTTGCCATCGTGGGGCAGGGGCGTTGCGGTGGCGCTGCATGTGGTAATCCTCGGCGCGCTGTGGCGTGCGCCCGCGTCCCCGGCGCCGGTCTTCGTCAAGCGAGTCGTCGATCTCCCTCCGATCGTCCCGACGCCGACGAAGACGAAATCGATCGACGATGTTCCGGAAGCACCGATCTTCCCGTTCGAGGGCGATCCGGCGCCCCTGTCGCCGATTGACCTCAGCAAGATTATTGGCAGTACGCTGAGCACCCCGATACCGAGTGCAGGCAACACGCCTGGCCCTGTGATCAGTCCACTACTCCCGGGCGATGGCGTCTATTTGCCCTCGCTCGTGCAGGACTCCCCGGAGTTGCTGTCGGCCCCAACGCCCGCGTATCCGCCGTTGCTGCGCGCCGCGGGCATTCAGGGGCAGGTGATGGTCACGGCCGTGGTCGACACGTTGGGGTTGGCCGAAAACGGCTCGGTCCGAATCGTGCGGAGCGACAACCCCGGGTTCGATGCCGCGGCCCTGGCGACGGTGCGGGCGGCGCGGTTCCGCCCGGCGCGGATCTTTGGCCGTGCCGTGCGAGTGCTGGTGCAGGTTCCGGTGGTTTTTCGCCTCAATTGAGGGGGACTCGTTTTCATCGTTTTGTAATGAAGCCACCACTAGCGGGTAAGCCGGACATGGTAGTATTTCGGTAGCCACCGCGGGAGGAAACGCCGTGTTTGACGTGCTCATCGAGTCGAAAAAAGCCAGCCAAAAGGGCAAGCTGGCCGGCACCAGCCTGGTGTCACTGGTCGTGCACACCGGAATCATCGGGGGCGCGATTTTCGCGACGTTGACGGCCGCGAAGGCGGACACCGGACCGAAGGTCGACAGCGCCCTGGTGTACATTCAGCCAGAGCAGAAGCAGCCTGATCAGCCGCCACCGCCACAGCTCGACGTGCAGTTCAAGGGCTTCCAGACGGTGGTCGCGCCGACCGACATCCCGACCAACATCCCGCCGGTGAACCTGCAGGAGCATTTCGACCCCAAAGACTTCTCGGGCGTAGGTGTCGAGGGCGGCAATGCCAACGGCATCATACCGTCGAGCGACGCGGTGTTGTCGGTGGACGTGGTGCAGGAGAAGCCGGAACGCCTTGCCGGCCCGCAGCCCGTGTATCCGCCGCTGCTGCAGCAGGCACAGATCGAAGGTGTGGTGATGGTCGAAGCGATCATCGACACGCTGGGCCACGTCGAGCCGAACTCGCTGAAGGTGGTCCAGACCGCCAACCCCGGCTTCAACGAATCGGCTAAACAGACCGTGGTGCATTCGCTGTTCCGGCCGGCCCGCGTGTACGGCAAGGCCGTCCGCGTGCTGATCCATATTCCGATTCAGTACTCGATCAAGCACTAAGGGAGGAGTCGCTTCGGATGCCGAACATTATCGACCTATGGACTAATTCCGCGGGGTTCGCCAAGGGGATCGTCGTCATCCTCATCTTCATGTCGATCTGGTCGGTTTCGACCTTCATCATGAAGTGGTGGCAGCTGCGCCGGTCCACACGCGAGACGGTCCGCTTCGTCCCCGAGTTCTCGCGCTTCCTCCAGGAAGAGCATCTCGATGCGGCCATCGCGCTGGCCGAGAAGACCAAGAAGAGCCACGTGGCGCGCGTGCTGGGTGAAGCCCTCGCCGAGGTCAAGCCGCTGCTGCGCGACCGGGCGACGATCACCGCGGCCGACATCAACTCCGCCGAGCGCGCCGTCGAGCGCCAGATGCTGATCATCGTGTCCGAGCTGAAGCGCGGCCTCGGCATCCTGGCGACGATCGGCGCCACGGCGCCGTTCGTAGGTCTGCTCGGCACCACGATGGGTATCGTGAACGCCTTCTCGAGCATGATGGCGTCGGGCGGCGGCGGCTCGCTCGGAGCGGTCGCGGGTGGTATTTCCGAGGCGCTCATCACGACGGCCATCGGTCTGGTCGCGGCAATTCCGGCGGTGTGGTTCTACAACTACTTCACGACCAAGATCGACTTCATCTCGGTCGAGATGACCTACACCTCCAAAGAGCTGATCGACTACCTGATCCGCAGCGTCGGCTCGGAATTCGGCCGTTCGATCTTCACGAAGGAGTTCCAGGCCCAGAAGGCGAGCCAGTCCAGTGGCCCTATCAGCCGTTAAGGCGAAGGCGGCGGTCAACGCCAACATCAACGTCACGCCGATGATCGACGTGATGTTGGTGTTGTTGATCATTTTCATGATCGTGACGCCGCTGATCACGGCGGGCTTCCAGGCGTCGATCCCGCGCGCCGTGAACCCGGAAAACCGCCAGGAGAACCCCGGGGAGATCCGCCTCGGGATCGACAAGGACGGCAAGTTCTGGATCGATCTGCCGCAAGCCGACGGGCAGTACAGCGGCATGCGCCCCATCAGCG
This sequence comes from Gemmatimonadales bacterium, assembly GCA_035718325.1. GTDB lineage: Bacteria > Gemmatimonadota > Gemmatimonadetes > Gemmatimonadales > GWC2-71-9 > DASTHG01. Next base: position 9,575 of record DASTHG010000275.1, read on the forward strand.
ACGACAACCTGGCGACCCAGCTGGTAGCGATTTACGCGGCCCGCACCGCCGACAAGATCCTGTATCTCAAGGCGGATCAGAACATCAAGTACGAGCGCGTGCAGCAGGCGGTCGCGATCGCCCGCAAGGCCGGGGTCCGCGTGATCGCCGCCATCAGCGATCAGAAGAAACAGCTCAAGTCGGACTAGAGGAGCCCAACCATGGCGATGCAAAGCGGTGGCGGCGAGGGACTCTCCTCCGACATCAACGTCACCCCGATGATCGACGTGCTGCTCGTGCTGTTGATCATCTTCATGATCATCCTGCCGCTGTCGCGCAAGGCGTTTGACGCGCAGGTGCCGCCCGAGCAGCATGACAAGCCGAAGAACCAGCAGAACAGCGCGCAAATCGTGCTCGAGCTGACGGCGGACGGCGGCTACGCGATCAACACCAAGCCGTATCCCAAGGACCAGCTCGCCCAGGCCTTGAAGGACATCTTCGACCAGCGGGTGGCGAAGCTGATGTTCATCAAGACCGCGCCGAACCGGACGTATGGCGACGTGATCGAGGCGATGGACCTCGCCAAGGGCGCGGGTGTCCAGGTGATCGGGTTCACGCCACCTCCAGAAGGCCAGGCGGCGGCAACGCAATAGCAGTGGAATCTCCATCTCGGCGATTGCGTAGGGGCACAGCGATGCTGTGCCCCTTCGTCCATGTGCGGGGTATGTATCCGCTACTGTGGCCACGATGACGGTCCCTCCTGCCACCGGGCCCTCCCGCCCGGCACCGCCTCCGCTGCGCCTGCCGCGCCCGAGCCGGCGGCCCGGCGGGTTCATCACGTCGCTCGTGTTGCACGGAATCATTCTGCTCTTGATCGGCCGCTTCGGGGTGGAATGGGTGCTGGGCGGTGGAGCGGACCGCCTGGGTCCGCGCGGCGGCGGTGGTGGTGCGGGCGGATCCGTCCGCCTCGTCGACCTCCCGGCGGCCGCCGCGCCCGCTGCTGCGGCACCCGTGCAGCAGCCGGCCGTGCATACCGTGCCGCCGCAGCCGGATCCCGCGATCAGCGTTCCTCCTCCTACGCTCAAGCCACTCGCGATGACGGTCGCGCCGGTCGTCGCGTCCGCCGGAACGGCCAGCGACGCATCGACGGGTCAGGGTCCCGGCACGGGTGGTGGGACGGGCGCTGGAGTCGGTCCCGGTGTCGGCAACGATTCCGGACCTGGAAGCGGTGGCGAGGGAGGCGTAGCTTCTATACCCTATGCGCGGACACTGCTCGTCCCACCGCGATGTGTTCACGGCGACTTCACGCTGAAGTTCTGGGTGGAGGCAGACGGCAGCGTGTCCAAGATCAGTGTCGAACCGCAGTTGAAAGATGGTGCCTGTCGCGGGGAAGTCCTGGATAAAATGAAAGGCTTCCAATTCCTGCC
>DASTHG010000276.1:0-11895 GCA_035718325.1 Gemmatimonadales bacterium
TCAAAGTCATCGCCACGATCCCTGCCGGGCAGAGCCCGTGGGGGGTGGCGCTGGCGCCGCCACCCGCTCCGATCCTGCCGCGATAGAGCGGGATCCGGGGTTCGGTATTCGGCATCCCGAGTTAGTTTTCGCGGGCCCCTGACTCCGGACCCCGGACCCCGATCATGAAGATCGCCGTCTGCATCAAACGCGTCGCCGATTCCGAGACGCGCGTGAAGATCGCCGCCGACGGCAAGTCGCTCGACGAAGCCGGCGTCAAATTCATCCTCAATCCGTACGACGAATTCGCCGTGGAAGAGGCGCTGCGCCGGAAGGAACAGGCTGGGGCAGGCGAGGTCGTGGTGATCGCCTGCGGCTCTGGGGCGTCCCAGGAGACGATCCGCACCGCGCTCGCGATGGGAGCGGACCGCGGTGTGCTGCTCGAGACCGCGGCCGTGCCCGCTGATGGCCTGTCCGTCGCGCGCGCGCTCGCAGCTGAGCTGAACGATGGAGGCTACGACCTCGTCCTCTTCGGCAAGATGGCGATCGACGACTACAACCATCAGGTCGGTCCGATGACCGCCGAGCTGCTCGGCCTGCCGTGCGTGACCTGCGTTGCACATCTCGACCTCACCGCGGGGAAGGGAACGGCGGAGCGCGAAGTCGAGGGGGGGATGGAGGAGGTCGAGTTCCCACTGCCGGCAGTGTTGACGGTCGACAAAGGACTGAACGAGCCGCGCTACCCCGCCCTCAAAGGCATCATGGCAGCCAAGAAGAAGCCGCTCGAGGTGAAACCGACGACGCTCGGCGCCCCAGGCCTCGAGGTCCTGGCGATGACGCCGCCCCCGGAGCGCAAGGAAGGGCGCATTGTCGGGGAAGGCGCGGCCGCGATCCCCGAGCTGCTCAAGCTGCTGCGCGAAGAGGCGAAGGTCCTGTGAGCAACGTCCTCGCGATTCTGGAGCAGCGCGACGGCACCCTGCGCAAAGTCAGCCACGAAGTCGTGACCGGAGCCAGGCGACTCGCGGACGCGCTGGGTGGCGAGGTCCACGCCCTCGTCTGCGCGGCAGGCCCGGTCTCCGGTTTGGACGCCGCAGGACGTCACGGAGCGGACAAAGTCATCACCGTCACGAAAGCGGCGTTCGGGCACTACGCTCCCGAGGGGTACGCCCGGGCGATCGCCGAGCGCGCTCAGGCCGGAGGCTACGGCGCGGTCGTCTGCGCCGCGAGCGCCCAGGGCAAGGATCTCAGCCCCCGCATCGCCGCGCGACTCGGGCGACCACTCGCTGCCGATATCACGGACCTCACCGTCGATGGCGGGGCTGTGGTCGTGACGCGGCCGGTGTACGCCGGCAAGGCATTACTGAAAGTGAAGGTCGCCGCCACACCCGCCGTGCTGTCCCTCCGGCCCAATGTGTTCACAGCTGTCGAGCGTCCCAAAGCGGGAGCGGCAGAATCCGTGGCTGCCACCGGCGACGGCGGCCGAGTGGTGGTAAAGGGAATCAAGGCCGCTGTCGCGGGTGCGCTCGACGTCGCCGAGGCGCCGATCGTGGTGTCGGGTGGTCGCGGGCTCAAGGAACCCGCGAATTTCAAGATGCTCGAAGATCTGGCCCAGGCGTTCGGCGGTCGTGCGGCGGTCGGCGCATCGCGCGCGGTGGTCGATGCCGGGTGGCGCCCGCACGGCGACCAGGTGGGCCAGACCGGGAAGACGGTGAGCCCGTCGCTCTACATCGCCGTCGGGATCTCCGGGGCGATCCAGCACCTCGCCGGCATGCGCACCGCCAAGGTGATCGTCGCGATCAACAAAGACAAGGACGCGCCGATTTTCAAGATCGCGGACTACGGGATCGTGGGAGATCTGTTCGAGATCGTTCCACGGCTCACCGAGGAGATTCGGAAGCTGAACGGGTGAGGCGCTATCCGCTATCGGCTATCAGCTATCGGCCACGACAATGATTCCATCTCAATACCAGCCGCCGCTGCCGCTTGACCGGCTTCTGATCAAGCAGGGGTCGGAGGGCGCGGGCGACTCGATGGAGCTCGACGTGCTGTTCGTCGGCGCGGGGCCGGCGGGGCTCGCGGGGGCGATCGAGCTGGCGCGGCTCGCCAAGGCGGATCCCGCGGTGGGCGAGCTGAACATCGGGGTACTGGAAAAGGCGGAGGCGCTGGGGGAGCATTCGCTCTCCGGCGCCGTCGTCAATCCGATCGCGCTGCGTGAGCTGTTCCCTGATCTCACGGACAAAGACCTGCCGCTGCGCGGCCGGGTCGAGCACGAAGCGGTGTACGTCCTGACGTCGGGGAGCGCGCTGCGCATTCCCACACCGCCCACGATGAAGAACCACGGCAACTACGTCGGGTCGATTTGCGAGATCGTACGCTGGCTGGGGCAGCAGGCCGAGGCCCTGGGCGTCAACGTGTTCACCGGGTTTCCCGCCGCCGCGCTGCTCACCGACGGCAATCGTGTCGCCGGCGTGCGCACCGCCGCAACGGGACTGGGCCGGGAAGGCCAGCCGCTTCCTTCCTATTCCGCGCCGAATGATCTCACGGCCAAGGTGACCGCGCTGTCCGAAGGGACACGCGGTCTCCTGTCTCAGGCCTGGCTCCAGTGGCAGGGCGTGCAGTCCCCGAACCCTCAGATCTTCGCCCTCGGCGTCAAGGAGATCTGGGGGACGAAGCGGCCGCTCGACCGCGTGATCCACACCCTGGGGTGGCCGCTGCCGGGCGACGCCTTCGGCGGGAGCTTCTGCTACCCCCTCGCGCCGAATCTCGTCGCACTCGGGATGGTGGTCGGGCTCGATTACCGCAACGCCAGCCTCGACGTGCACGTCATGGTGCAGCGTCTCAAGGGCCATCCGCTCGTGCGGCCCTATCTCGAAGGCGGCGAGATGGTCGAATGGGGTGCGAAGACGATCCCCGAAGGAGGCTATTACGCCCTGCCCGAGCGCCGTTCGGGAGATGGCGTGGTGCTGGTGGGCGACGCAGCGGGTTTCGTCGACGTGCCTTCGCTCAAGGGGATTCACTACGCGATGCATTCCGGGATCTACGCCGCGCGCACGATCTTCGCTGCACTCAAGGCGGGCGATACCGGCGCCGCGGCGTTGGCGCCGTACGACCGGCTCGTCAACGAGTCTTCCATCGCTCATGACCTCTACCGCACCCGCAACATGCGGCTCGCGTTCAAGCACGGCTTCACGGCGGGCGGATTCCAGGCGGGCCTGATGACGCTCACCGGCGGGCGCTTTCCGGGTGGGCGCTACACGATGCACGCCGACGCCGACGCGGTTCGCCGCGAGGAAGCGGACGGCGCGTTCACCCCCGACGGGAAGCTGACGTTCAGCAAGGTCGATGGCGTCTTCAAGTCGGGCAACACGACGCGCGACACGATTCCCACCCACCTCGTCACCGGCCGCGACGTACCCGCCGACGTCGCGCGCTTCTACAGTCACGTCTGCCCGGCGGGTGTCTACGAGGAAGTCGACGGACGCTTGAGAGTCAACGCGCCGAACTGCGTCGACTGCAAAGCCACCGACGTGCTGGGCCCGCGCTGGACGCCACGCGAGGGCGGCAGTGGACCCAAGTACAAGCGGATGTAACGCGAGGGATTAGTTCCCGAGCACCGAGAAGAGCGGCGGACGTCGATCCATCACGCTACTGGTCCAGCGTCGTCACGTCCAGGATGATCTGGGCCGGGTTGGGCGGGTCCTTCGCCCCGAACGCATACAACTTGCCGTTGATTCGTGCAAACGTCGCCGTGTGGATGCCGGAGCCGACGAGGTACGACGCGACCTGGGTGGGGTGGGCGGGATTGGTGAGCTTGTAGAACCAGAAACCCGAGTTGGGCCCGCCCTCGGTGCTGAACATGAGCAGCTTGTTGTCGTCGGCGACCTCGACGTCGCTCACCGTGGCCACGTTCGCGGTGATGATCGAATCGACGAGCATCGGAGCGCCGCCCGCCGTCAGCTGCCAGATCTTGACGGCATTTCCGAACACTCCGCTCACGCGTTGCGCGAAGCCCCATGTCCCGGTATAGGCGTACCCATTCGCCAACCACAGATCCGAGCCGAAGCGTTCCGGCTGGTTGTTGCCCCCGGCAGCAAGACTCAGGAATCCGGACGAGTCGTGCAGCTGCCAGAACCCGGAGAGCATGTCGATGGCGTAGAGCGATCCCTGGTAGAGCTGCACACCCCAGGTGTACGTGTTGCCCGCGCCGAACGAGATGGTGTCGATCATCCGGGACGAGATGTCACCCGACAACGTTCCCGAGACGTCGATTGCTGCGACGCCGCCGTTGTAGTACGCGGCATAGAGAATCTGCTTCTGCTCGTCCATCCAGAAATTGTGCGTACCGGAGCTGTCGCGGTGAAAGAATCCGACCTCGACGGGGTGTGCGAGATCGGAGACATCGACCACGTGGATATCGCCGGACGACTTGAAGCCGACTTGGCCCGGACCCTCCTGGCCGACGAACAAATATTTCTTCTGATTGGTGACCGGATTGTGGAACCACCAGGTGTTGTGCGCCTCCCCCCCCGTTGTCGCCACTGAGCCGACGAGCACCGGGTTCGAAGGCGAGCCGCCCTTGATACCGTTCCCGACGTCGTAGATCAGAATCCCCGTGTTCCAGGCGCACACGATGTCGAGTCCGTCGCGCAGGTACTGGTCGTGGATGCCATAGTTGGGAAGAACCGGAATGCTGTCGACGAGGAAAATACTGTCGGGCGGCGGCGGTGGCGGCGGCGTGACCGTCCTGCTCTCGCATGCGGCGAGGGCGAACACACCCGCGACGACGATCCGGGAACACTGCATCATGGCATGCTCATCCTTTGCATCGCTTCTTGGCTATACCGCCCCATGCGCGGCATGCGCATCCCTGCTGCAAGACGCACACCGGCGCTCACCTGATAGCCGCTCGTGCGGCCGTATTGGATCTGAGGGTCGAATACCCCGCCGCCGACGCGCGCGATCCGCAGATAGGAGCCCTCGATAAACGGAGCGACCCGCACGTGCCGCGTGCGCCGCAGCTCCATCGCGTCCCCCGCCGTCACCACCGTCCAACGGGTGATGCCCAGAATCGAGTTCTCGAATAACGGTCTCCGGGTCCGGAATGGGCTGGCGAAGAGGCGCTCCTCTTCGGGCCGGTCGCTGCGCTCGACACGTAGATACGGGCGCTGGCTCCCGAGGGTGAGGGCGCCCTCGGCGAGCCCGGAACGGAACACGAATGCACCTCCCGCGGTCCGCGTCTGCGCCCATTCCACGAGGCCGTACCAGCGCCCCCGTTCCCAACGGGCCGAGGCGTTGAGCTTGGCGTCGTCGGGGCCGGCGCCGGGCCGGTTCTCGGGCGAATGCACGAAGGCGTAGGAGATCTGAGCCTCGAGTCCCGTTACCGGCGTGACGGTCAGCCGCGCGGCCCAGGAGTCTCCGAAGCGGCTCATGACGGGCCACGATCCCGGCGACACCGGCTCGTCGCCGTCGAACAGCGCGCCCTCGAGCATCGCCGGTCCGGCGCGGACGCCGGCGAGCCCCACCGCCCGCTCGAGGATCTGACTCATGTGGTGGTTCACGGGATAGCGCACGGCCGGGCGGGTCATCGGGTCGTCGGTCCCGAAGGGAACGAATCCCTTGCCGGCTGCGGCGAAGACGTGTGGCGATCCGAACACGAGCAGCAGCTGGTGCACGAGGGTGTGGGGGTGGCGGCGGTCTTCGAACCCTTCTCCCCAGTCGCCCGGCGCCAGCTCGCCGTGCGCGATCGTGTACTTCTCGAAATCGACCGTCGCGATGAAACGAACCCGGTCGTCGAAGCCCGAAACGTCGAGCATCGCGAGCGGCTGGACGACGCGCAGCTCGCCGAGCGTGCGGTCGCCCGGCACGACGTTGGTAGCGGAGACGGCGGGAATCGCCTGCGCGCCCCAGTCGATCCGCAGGCGCTGCCCGGCAACCGTTCCCGCCGTCCCGATCTGCGGCAGCAGGGCGGCGCAGGTCATCAGCGCGCGGGACTTCACGACATGTGGAAGCTGACGCGGATGCCGTCGATGATGAACTGGGCCGCGATGGCGCAGAGCACGAGTCCCATCAGCCGGGTGAGGATACGCATACCCGTCGTGCCGAGGCGGCGTTCCACGAACGACGCGGCGGCGAGCGTCAGATACGACACGTACGCCGAGAGTGCAATCGACAGGTACAACGCTGCGGTCGTGATCCAGCTCTTCGATGCCACCGCCAGCACCATCACCGTCGAAATCGCCCCCGGTCCGGCGAGCATCGGAATGCCGAGCGGCAGGATCCCGATGTCTTCCTTCTCCGTCCCCTCCGCCGTCTCGGCCGGGGTCTCGCGCTGCAGGCTGCGCCGTGCCTGCACCATGTCGAGGGCGTTCATGCCCATGAGCACGCCGCCCGCGATCTTGAACGCCCCGATCGTGATGCCGAAGATCGTGAAGATCGCGCTGCCGGCGAGCGCGAACATCGCCAGCGTGATGGCGGTGGTCCACGCCCCGCGCCGCGCGAGCACACGGCGCTGCGCCGGAGTATCGCGCGCCGTCATTGCGAGGAAGCTCGGCACGGTTGCGAAGGGGTCCACGATGAACAGCACCGAGGTGAACACGAGCAGCAGCTGCTCGACCAGTTTCCCGAGCTCCGCGGTGCCCGGCATCAGAACCCCGGCTCGGGCGTATGGACCGGGTCGTCGAGGACCAGCGCGGTGAGCATCGTTCCAGCGGGGACGTGGGGCTGGTCCTCGGGGACGATCAGGAGCGCGTCGGCGCGGGCCATGGAAGAGAGAATACCGGAGCTTTGCGGGCCCGTCAGTCGGGCCCGGGGCATCGCCCCGGGCTCAGCCGTCAGGAGGACGCGAAGGAAGTGCTGCAAGCGCGGCCCGAGGGTGAGGTCCTCCGCCGTCACGACCGGAATAGCGCGGCGGAACGGCAGCGCGTGGCCCAGCATCCGGCGCAGCAACGGCCGGACGAACAGCTCGAAGGTCACCATCGTGCTCACGGGATTCCCCGGCAATCCGATCCAGGCGCGGCCCTGGCGCAGTCCGAACCCCAGCGGGGCGCCCGGGCGCAGGCGCACGCGCGAGATGCGGATGTCGTAGCCGAGCTCGCTGAGCACGCCGCGCACCAGGTCGTGCTCCCCGACGCTCACCCCCGCCGTCGTCACCAGCACGTCGGCATCCGCCGCTCGGGCGAGATGCTCGCGCAGCGAGTCCCGCGTATCGGCCGCCAGGCCGAGGTCGCGAGGCACGGCGCCGGTTGCGCGGATCAGCCCGTCGAGGGCATAGGCGTTCGAGTTGGCGATCCTGCGCCCCGCGAGAATCTCATCCTTGTGATCGAGCGTCGTGAGCTCATCGCCGGACGCGAGGATGGCGACGACTGGAGGCCGGTGCACGGCGACCGGCTCGTGCGCCAGCGCGGCCAGCAACGCGAGCTGCGCCGGACCGAGCGTGGTTCCGGCGCGCAGCGCCGTCGCGCCCGCGCGGACGTCTTCGCCCGAGCGGCGCGTGTTCTTGCCGGCGTCGCGCGCGTCGGAGATCGTGACGCGATCGCCGCTCGACGCCGTGTCTTCCTGGCGGATGACGCAGTCGGCCCCCGCGGGGAGCGGAGCGCCGGTGAAGAGGCGCGTGGCTTCGCCCGGCCCGAGCGACCGAGCGGGGAACTGTCCGGCGACGACCGTTTCCACCACGTGCAGCACCGCGCCCGCACGGACGTCCGCCGTGCGGCAGGCGAAGCCGTCCATCGCCGAGTTCGTCCACGGCGGCAGATCGAGCGGAGCGACCACGTCGGTCGCGAGCACCAGGCCGAGGGCGGCGCCGAGCAGCCGCTCCTCGGATGGCAGCGGCCGCGCGTGCGAGACGATGAGTCGCGCGGCGTCTGCTGGAGTCAGCGGCGTCAGGGGGGCAGGATGCGGGCGCGGTCCCACGCGAGTGTGGCGAGCGAGACGAGCCAGCTCGTGTCGCTGAACCGGAACACGGGGAACGGGGCGCGGAAGGCCGGATTGTCGGTGAGCATGGCGACCCATTGATCGGCGTTGTCGCGGCTGGGGTCGTAGATCGGCTTGTCGCCGCAGGCCATCCGGTACACTTCGATTTTTGGCAGCGGATAGGCCGAGAACCCCTCGGTGAGGACGATGTCGGCACCGTCGAGGTAGCGCCGGGCCAGCGCTATGGGGTCGCCGTCCGAGTCGGTGCGCTCGAACAGCACGCGCTCTCCCGGCGCTTCGAGTAACACGCGCTCGGCTTTCCCTTCGTTCCAATGGCGCCAGGTGTCCTTGCCCCGTTGATCCATATCGGCCGCATGCGTGCCGTGCTTCAGCGTCATCACGCGGAGCTTGCGGCGCATCTCGGTCGCGAGCGCCACGACGAGCGTCGTCTTCCCGGCGTCCTTCTTGCCGATAATCGAGATTATCCGCGTTGCCGCCACACCCTCTCCGCGCGTTCCAGGTCAGCCGCATCGTTGACGTTGAAAAACAGTCTCTCCGGGTCGCCGACCGCCCGCACCCGGTCGAGCGATAGTGTACCCACCCGGACGGAGTCGTGGAAGGAGATCATGCGCAGGTCGCCACGCGCGATCGCCTGTTCGATCGGCCCGCGGCAGGCGGGTCCGTACACGGCGCACAGCGGCTCCACCGCGCCGCTGCCGTGCCCCTGGGACCCGCTTTCGGGCAGATACACATCCCAGTCGCCCGACTCACGCACGAGCAGCTCGAGCAGGGCGCGCTCGAGAAACGGCATGTCCCACGCGACCACGAGCACCGGACTTGGGTCCGCGGTGATGGCGGTGTACACGCCGCCCAGACTCCCCAGGCCGGGGCGGAGATCGGAAACACAGCGCAGGTCGGGCCGCCACGACGGGGCGTCGCGCGCGTTGGCGACGAGCAACGGCGGTGCCGCGAGGGCAGCGGACAGCACGTCGACGACCCGGTCGAGCACGCGGCGGCCGCCGACCTCGAGCAAGCCCTTGGGGCGGCCGTCGAACCGGGTGGCGGCGCCTCCGGCCAGGACGGCACCACGCACGTCAGTAGCGGCGCCCGCGCTTCTGTTCCAGCACGACGTCCAATCCGAATCGCAGCGACAACCGGTGAAACAGCTTCGTCGACGTGGGCGCCTGCGCCAGATCGTTGGCAGGACCGGTCAGCTGCTGCAACGGGATCAACGCGTCCTGCACCTCGAGGCGGAACTGATAGCCCGGCCCGAGCTTCTCTGTAAACCCCGCCGCGACTTGTCCCGAGAAGCCGAAGCTCTTCGGATGCGGATCGACCACCACGGCGCGGGATACCAGATTGCCGTTCTGGACGAAATCGCCGGAGAGCTCGGTGGTGCTCGTGGAGTAGCTCGTGACCCCTACGCCGGCGCGCACGTAGGGACTGAACGAGGCGCGCGACGCCGCGCGGATCACGACGCCCCCCATCGCCGAGATGACGCTGGTCGACAGCGACGCCCCGCTGATGTTGAGGCACAGCTGCGCGTTGCGGGAGCCGTACACCGGATCAGCGCCCGGGTCGGCGACGGTGTCGACGCGCGTGCAAGTATCGTCGATCGGCAGACCGATATAGAGGATCTCGAGCGAGAGTCCCACGTGGGGACCGCGGTACAGCGTCCCCATCACCCCGGCGACGATGCCGGGAGTGATGTCGCGTGTCACCCGCAGCGTGTCGTACGTGTTGCTGCAGGACTGTCCCAGCAACACGCACAGCGGCTGGCGCTCCACGTCCCACAGCGTGGCGCTGTTGGACACGCCGCCGATGATGCTGAGAATCAGCGTCGGCTGGGCCGGCGTTTGTTGGGCGGCGGCGGCCGCCGCCGTCACCATCAGCAGCGTGAGGACAGACCAGGCTGATTTCATTCGGCCTCGCGATGTGGGGAGATGAGCCGGTCGTGCTCCACGGCCAGACAGCGGTCCATCACGAACGGAATGCCGGCGGCGCGCGCGAGCGCGGCGGCCGCGTCGTCCCGCACGCCCTGCTGCAGCCAGATCAATCGCGGTGACAGGGGAATCGCTTCGCGGACCAGGTCCCGCACGTGTACGCTGCGACGGAACACATCGACGATGTCGATCGCGTGGTCGGTGGCGGCGCTGGTGATGGTCGGGTACGCCTGTTCCCCGAGGATTTCGGTCGCGAACGGATTGACGGGAACGATGCGGTAGCCGGCGCGCTGCAGGTAACGCGCGACGGAGTGACTGGGGCGGCCCGGGTCGGGTGACAGCCCGACGACGGCGATCGTGCGAGCGGCACCGAGCAGCGTCGTGAGCGCCGCGTCAGGGCTCGCCGAAATACTCCGAGTAGAGATGCGGCCCCTCCTGGATGCGGATGCGATGCAGCGTCACCCCGGCGGGCAGGGCCCCCGCCAGGCGCTCCCAGAGATACACCGACAGGGCTTCCCCGGTCGCAAGCCGCGCGCCCGAGGCAAACTCCGGGATGTCGACGTTGATGTGCTTCCCATCGAACCGCTGGCGGATCTCGCGCGCCAGCAGTGCATCGAGTTGCTCCAGATCCACCACGCCGCCGCGCCCGGCGTCGAGCGATCCCTTCACCGTCACGCGGCACTGGTATTCGTGCGGGTGATCCTCCGCAGCCCGGGCGAACGTCGCCCGGTTCTGCTCCGCCGTCCAGTCGGATCGCGCGATGCGATGCGTCGCCCGAAACCCGACGATGCGGGTCAGGTAGGCGACCGGCATGGCGCTAGAACGTCCACGCCAGGCCGAACGTCGCCCAGGGATGGATCGTCGTCGCGCTGAGCGGAGACAGGATGTTCGGCAGCACGTGAAACCGGTACGACGACGGGAAGGCCAGGTGGTAGACGAGCAGGCGCCCACCGAGCTCCGCCGAGAGACGCCGGGCAGGATACCAGCGCACGCCGAATTCCGGAGCATAAGTGAACTTGGTCCCGAAGTTGTAGCCGCTCGTATCGGCCCCGATCTTGGAACCCAAGGCGAGCCCCAGCGTGGCACCGACGTACGGCTGAAACCCGCGCCACGTCTTGCCGCCCGTCAGCGACAGCAGCACGCCGAAATCGGCGAGCACGAGATCGTTGTTGATCGGCCCCACGGTCCGCGGGACGGAGTCGTAGGCGGTCTTGTAGAACGCCGTCGTATTGGCGTACGACACGCCGGTCGCGACGATCAGGGCGCCGCTCGCCTGGAGCTCGAGCCGCAGTCCGGCCGTCGCTCCGTTGGTCGCGCCCACCGGAGTCGAATCCGGGCCGCGCGACCCGGCGAAATACCCTGCCGTGACCCGCAGCGTGAGCCCGCGGCGCAGATCCTTATAGGGAGAGCTGGCAGGGTCGTGGCCTGCCTGGGCGGACAGGCGGTCGGGCGGACGGGCGGTCGCAGCCAGTGCCGCGAGGATCACCACTCGACCAAGCACTCGACCGCTTCTCCAGCGATGCATCACGTGATCTCCCTCAGGTCTTTTCCGGTCATCACTGCCGGCGGATCGACGCCCAGCAGGCGCAGCACCGTGGGTCCTACGTCCCGCAGGCTTCCGCCCGGCCGCAGGCTTTTCAAGCCCTCGTTCCCGACGATCAGGAACGGCACCGGGTTGGTGGTGTGCGCCGTGTGCGGCCCCCCACTGGAGGGATCGATCATCAGCTCGCAGTTGCCGTGGTCGGCGGTGATCAGCAGGGTGGTGCCGGCGCGCTCGGCGCTCGCCAGAACGCGCGCCAGGCAGGTGTCGACGGTTTCCACCGCTTTGACCGCGGCGGGTAATACCCCGGAATGCCCCACCATGTCACCGTTCGCGTAATTACACAGGATGAAGTCGTGCGCCTTCGCTTCGATCGCGCGGCAGAGCACGTCGGTCACGCCCGGGGCGCTCATCTCTGGCATCTGGTCGTAGGTCGCGACGCTCTTCTGGGACGGCACCAGCTCCCGTTCTTCGCCCGGATAGGGACGCTCGACGCCGCCATTGAAGAAGTAGGTGACGTGCGCG
>DASTHG010000277.1:0-13756 GCA_035718325.1 Gemmatimonadales bacterium
CGAAGGACATACGGTCGACGTGGGCTCCGCCGTCTATCTCCTCAACCGGGGAATCGCGATCAAGGACGGAGTCTCCACGGACACGAGCGCATTCGTCGCGATCGACCGTCACTACGCAGGATTCATCACCTTCGCCGATCGCCTGCGGTATCAGGTGCCCGCATTACTGCAGCGGCTGACACGACTCGGCGTCACCGACACCGTCATGCTGACTGGCGATCGAACGGAGTCCGCCGAGGCGATCGCCGCGGAGGCGGGGATCGGGACGGTCCGCGCGAACCTCCTCCCGGCCGACAAGGTGACCGCCGTGCAGGAGCTGAAGGCTCACCGCGGTTCCGTGGTCATGGTGGGGGATGGTGTCAACGACGCGCCGGCGCTCGCGGCCGCCACGGTCGGGGTGGCGCTGGGGGAGCATGGGCCTGCGGCGTCCGCCGAGGCGGCGGACATCGTGCTGCTGGTGGATGACATCTCCCGCGTGGCGGATGCCATCGCGCTGAGCCAGCGGATGCGTCGCATCATCCTGCAGAGCATCGGGGTCGGTCTTGGTGTCAGCCTCGCCCTCATGATCGTGGCGAGCACCGGCCGCATCCCGCCCTCGATCGGGGCTATCCTCCAGGAGGTGCTCGACGCCGCGGTGATCGTGAACGCGTTGCGGGCGCGCGGCGGGGGTTAACGTCCCTTCATCGGGAAATCATGGTCTCCTCCTGTTGTATCACCCACTTTCCATCGGTGGCGTAGCGCACGGACGTAGGTGTGGGTGCCCCCCGGCACCATGTGAGACTGGGCTTGATGGCCCGTTTCTGGGACCGCTGCGCTACGCCATGCTGGTCCACCCGAGCAGGTGGGAGGGGCCATGCGACACAACCGACTGACCGTCTTCCTGCTGTTCCTCGGGCTCGCCCTGCTCGACGCGATCACCGAGGCTCGGTGGTTACGCGCCGCGTTGCGGGGACGCCCGGTGCGCCGCTCAGGTGCGCACCCCTTTTGGGTGTGAGTCGCGAAACAGTCCGTAGTACACCGGTGCACCCAACCCCACGATTCCGAGACCCAGCGCGGCCTGCAGCGGGTTGTGTGCCGCCAAAAGGAAGAGCAGCACAGCGACCAGGGCCAGGAAAATGATCGGCGTCAGGGGATAGCCGGGGGTGTGGTACGCCGCGGTAGCGGTGAGCGGCGAGCGGCGCTGCACGACAAACAGTCCTGCCACGGTCAGGCCCAGAAACAGCACCGTCACGAAGATGAAGTAGGCCACGATCTGATTGAACGAGCCTGACAGGACCAGCACCGAGGCCAGTGTCGCCTGGATCGCGATGGCGCGGGCGGGCGTTCCGAACCGCGGGTGTTGTGCTGCGACCGCTTTGAAAAACACTCCGTCCTGCGCCATGGCGTAGTACACCCTGGGGAGCGCCATGAGCAGTGCCAGCAGGCTCCCGAGTACGGCCAGGATGACGATCCCGGCGAACACCTTCCCCCCGGCACTTCCAAACAGCACGTTGCCGACCTGGGCCGCGAACGCCTCGCCGGAAGTCACTTGCTCGAGCGGCACCAGATAAAGGAAGACGGCGCTCGTGAGGACGTACACGGCGGCGACCGCGGCCACTCCCAGTGCCAACGCGCGAGGGACCGTCCGCGCTGGGTCCCGGGCCTCGCCGGCGAGCTTGCTGATCTCCCACCAGCCGCCGAATGCGAAGAACGCACCCACGAGGGCGGGGGCGAACGCCCCGGGCAACGGGTCCGAGCCGGGATGCTGTGCGACGAACGGCAGGAAGTTCGCCCAATGCCCAGCGCGTAACACGAGCGCCAGGACGGCGATCAGCCCCAGAGCGCCCAGTTTGAGGGCAGTAAACCATTGCATCACCCGGGCGCCCAGTCGGACACCGATCACGTTCACACCCGCGAGCGCCGCGATTGTCAGCACCGCCACGACTTTCTGGGCAGCGACCGAAAGCGGCACGACGAACGCCACATAGCTCGTGAGTCCCGTGGCGAGTGCTGCCGTGATTCCCGGGTCCATGACGAGCATGCACTTCCATCCGTAGAGAAACGCGACCGTCGGTCCGTACGCTTCGCGGAGGTACACGTACCCCCCGCCGGCCTCGGGGAATCGCGCCGCCAGCTCGCCGTAACACAAGGCGCCGGCGAGCGCCATGCCGGCCATGACGAGCCACACCACGAGCAGCCAGAATGGCGACCCGAGGGAGCGGGCCATCCCTGCCGGGGTGAGGAAAATCCCGACGGCGATCACCTCACCGATGACGAGGGCGGTGACCGCGCCAACGCCGAGCTGTCGAGTCAACATGGGTGCGTAAGCTGCACACCTTCATTCCGATCTCAAGCCGCATTCAACCGGACACGTCTAGACTGGGGTTGACATCCACGGATGAGGCCCCGCCATGCTGATCGATCGCAATCTCAGATCCTTCGACGTGACGCCGGGCGGGGATGGTGGTGCTCATGCGACGCGTGCCGCACCGCGCCATCAACACGCAGGCAGGGCGATCCGCGGGAGTGGCCGCATGAGTCGCTCCGAGTTGCTCCTCACCGCGCTGATCGTGCTTCTAGCGGCGCCGGTGCATCTGATCGGACTGCTCGTGCCAGGGATCTATCGGGACCCCGCTGTGCTGCTGCCCCAGAACCTGGGCACGGACGTGGTCACACTGTGCGTGGGCATCCCACTCCTCGGCCTCGCGGGGGGCGCGATGCGCGGTGGCTCGGTGCGCGCCCGGCTGTTGTGGCTCGGTGCCCTGGGGTACCTCGTCTATGCCTATGGCATGTACGCCCTGGGCGTTCGTTGGAACCCTCTGTTCCTCGCGTACCTGGCTCTCTTCGGCTTGTCGTTCTTCACCCTGACGATCGGATTGGTCGGGACCGATGCGGCCTTGCTTCGTCAGCGCGCGAAGCGTGCACCGGTGCGGCTCATCGCCGGATACCTGCTCCTGATCGCTGTCATGGTGGCGGCGCTCTGGCTGGCGGAGGAGGTCGGTGCACTGCTGCGCGGTGCAGCTCCCCCCAGCGTCGTCCAATTCGAGGCGCCGACGAACATCGTCCACATCTTCGATTTGGGAATCGTCTTGCCGGCGTTCGTGATCGCGGCGGTGATGCTGCTGCGAGGTCGGCCGTGGGGCTACGTGCTGGCCGGGGTGCTGCTCGTCAAGGCGTCGACTATCGGCCTCTGGGTCGCGGTGATGATCTGGTTCAGCGCCCGCCAGGGCTTCGGGTCACCTCTGGCCTATACAGCGTTCTTCGTCGCGCTGACGCTTGCCGGCGTCGCCCTGAGCTGGGCGTTTCTGGCGGGAATCGATTCGCGTCCTCCGGCGACCCGCGAATCGGATGTCCGGACGATGGGAGGGTACGAACGGTGACCACCATCGCGATCCCGCAGTCCCCGGCCGTGTCACAGGATGGGCGGCTCATCGAGCGCTTTATGCCGCACGCGGACATCACCGAGCGGCACGAGATCATCATCCGCGCGCCGGCCAACGTCGTCTTCGACGTGGCGGAGCGCTTCAACCTGCGCTCCATTCCATTGATCCGCGCCATCTTCTGGCTGCGCGCGAAGCTGCTCGGCGCCACGCCGCCGGAGTCGGGCTTGTTCGCGAAGGGCCTCGTGGCCGAGACTCTCGCGTTGGGGTGGGGCGAGCTGGCACGCCGGCCGGGCCGCCAGCTCATCATGGGAGCGGCCGCGCAGCCCTGGAGAGCGAACGTCACATTTACGCCGATCCCGCCACAACGTTTTGCCGACTTCGCCGAACCCGACCTCGTGAAGATCGTGTGGACCATCGAGGCTGAGCCGTTGCGTCCGGACCTCACGCGGTTTCGCACGGAGACCCGGGTGCTCGCGACCGACGCGGGCGCTGGCGCGAAATTCCGGCGCTACTGGCGCGTCTTCGGCGTCGGGATCGTGTTGATTCGCTGGCTGCTCCTGCCGGCGGTGCGACGGGAAGCGGAGCGCGCGCGCCTGTGAATCTGCCGTTCGACGCCGCAGAGTTCTTTGCCGTCTTCGCGCGCTACAACGGCGCCGTTTGGCCCGCGCAGCTCCTCCTCTTATGCACCGGCGTCTTCGCAGTCGCTCTGGCGATACGCCCCCGCTCTTGGTCCGATCGCATGGTGAGCGCCATCCTCGCCGTCCTCTGGATCTGGATGGGTGCGGTCTACCACATAGGATTCTTCCGCGCGATCAACCCGGCAGCGACCCTCTTCGGGGCTTCCTTCGTACTTCAGGGAATCGCGCTGATCGTCGCCGGAGTCTTCTCGCGGCAGCTGCGCTTCCGGTTTCGCCCGACACTGCGAGGAGTCGTCGGAGCGCTTCTGTTGACCTACGCGTTCCTCGCGTATCCTCTCCTCGCCTACCTCCTCGGCCACCGCTACCCGGCGACTCCGACGTTTGGGCTCCCCTGTCCGACGACCATCTTCACTCTTGGGCTACTCCTCTGGACGGAGCAGCGGGTACCCACATTCCTCATGGTCATCCCCATCGCGTGGTCCCTCGTCGGGACATCGGCTGCGCTCCAGCTCGGCGTACAGGAAGACCTGGGGCTCGTCGTGGCAGGTGTGCTGACGGGACTGCTGCGGTTCCTTCCCCGGACTCATGAAACCGCGATGGTCTCCAGGAATAACGAAGCGGGCGTTGTGAACACCCACTCCTGAACGGGGGGAACGACGCAGGTCCGAGTTGTCGCCGATTCTGCCTACCCCGCTCGCCGCGACGCAAACAGCAGGATGATGATGCCCGCGTTGACGAGCAACCCGAGGCGAGCTTCGGGCCAGCCGCCGATGCAGAGCAGCGCCGAGAACGATGCGGCCAGCAGCGCTACCGACGGACCCCAGGAAGTGCCGGCGAGCACGCCGCCCGCGCCGACGGCGATCGCAATCGCCGCGACCAGCCAAAGGACACCGACGACCCTGATGCCGACGTCCCCCACATCAACCGTGCCGTCCAGCACCGTGGTTTTGTACGGCATCTCCGCCAAGGTCGCGATACGCCATGGCACCAACAGCCCCGGCAGATGCGCCAAGGCATGGACCGTCAATACGAGGGCGAGAGCAATACGCATGGGAATCCACCTGCAGGTGAGTCTACCACCGCACCGCTGAGCGCAATCCAAGGTGCGGATGAAAAGCAGCTCACGGTTGTCGGAGTGCTAGCCCGTTCCCTGAAACGCCGCATTGCGCTTCTCGAAGAACGAAGCCAACCCTTCAGCAAAGTCGCGGCCGTCGGCGATCCGTGCGAGCTGCTGCAGCTCTTCATCGAGGTGATAGTCGAGCCGGTCGACACCGGCTGCGGCATTCAGCAGCGCCTTGGCCACTCCATACGCCTTCGTCGGCCCCGCCGCGAGGCGCCGGGCGAGCGCCAGCACGTCGGTGTCGAACGACGCGTCGGGGAAGACGGCGGTGATCAGGCCGGCGGCTTTCGCTTCCTGGGCCGAGAGGCGCGGGTTCAGGAGGACGAGCTCCATCGCCTTGCGCAGGCCCACGAGGCGTGGCAGGAAGAAGGTCGAGCTTTCGGCTCCGGTAAGGCCGGTCTTGTGGTAGGCCCACTCGAACGACGACCGCTCCGACGCGAGGACGAGGTCGCAGGCCATCGCGAGCCCAAATCCCCCTGCGGCAGCGATGCCATCCACGGCGGCGAGGAATGGCTTCGGTGCACGCCGGATCTCCGAGATCGTGCTGTGGAGGTATTCGAGGATCTGCTTGAAGCTCTCGCCGTAGCCCTGCAGCGGAGCACTCCCCTCCGGATGCAGGTATCCGAAGTCGCTCGTCACCCCACGGGCTCTGACGTACTTCAGGTCCGCACCGCTGCAGAACACCCCACCCGTGCCCCGGATCACCACGCAGCGGACGGCGTCGTCGCGAGCGAACTGGAGCCCGGCCTTGCGGAAGTCCTGGGCCATCCGGACGTCCATCGCGTTGAAGCAATCGCGGCGGTCGAGCGTGATGATGCCCACAGCGTCCTCGCGGGACATCCGGATGTGCTCCATGGGGTCTTCTCCGTGCGTCAGCATATGCGGGGGAGGGGCTCGCCCTCCGACTCCACGAGCAGACGACGCCCGATCCCCGTGTCGAGGATCACTCGGCCGACGTGGTCGGCGATGCACTCGCCGACCAGCTCGGCCGCCCCGCCCAGCGGGTGTGCGTGGAGCGCGGCGAGGACACGCTCGGCCGCGTCGGGCCGGACGCCCAGGATCGCCTTGCCCTCGTTGGCGATCTGAAAAGGATCGAGGCCGAGCATCTCCGCGGCCGCCCGCACGGTGCGCGAAACAGGGACTTGGGGCTCGTGAATCACGATTCCGACGCCGCTCTTTTCCGCCATCTCATGCAGCGCGCTCGACGCGCCACCTCGGGTCGGGTCCTTCAGCGCGGTGACCGCTCCTGGTGCCGCCGCCAGCGCCGCCGCGATCAGTCCGTTGATCGGCGCCACGTCGGAACGGAGCTCGGCGTCGATCGCCAGACCGTGTCGTTTGACCATCAGCGCCATGCCGTGATCGCCGATTGAGCCGGTGAGGATGATCCGATCTTCCGGCCGCAGCCCGGCATCCGGGATGACGGTGTCGGCCAGTGCGACACCGGTGGTGTTGATCACGATGCCGTCGAGCTCACCCCGACCCATCACCTTGGTATCACCCGTCACGATCGTGACGCCTGCTTCGCGACACGTCTCCTGCATCGAGCGCTGGATGCGTTCGAGGTCGCTCTTCCGAAAGCCTTCTTCGATGATCACCGCGCAGGTGAGTCCCAGTGGTGCGGTCGCCCCCATCATCGCGAGATCGTTGACCGTTCCCGCCACCGCGAGACGGCCGATATCTCCGCCGGGGAAGAAGACCGGATGCACGACATGCGAGTCGGTCGTGACGACGAGCCAGCGATCGCCGATGCGCAGCGCGGCGCCGTCGTCCATGGCGGCGAGCCCGATGCCGTCCACCGGGGCCGGAGGAAAGCCCGCCGCCAGCGTCTCGGTGATGAGCCGGCGCATCGCCCGCCCCCCGGCGCCGTGGCGCAGGGAGATGATGGCGTCCGTCCCGGTCGGCGTGGTGGTGGCGGTCATAGGTCGGGGTGCCCTCCGTACTGATACCAGATCTTGCACGTGCCCTCGCTCGACACCATGCAGGCGCCGACCGGTGAGTCGGGAACGCACTGCTTGCCGAACAACGAGCACTCGTGTGGGCTCGCCGTCCCGGCCATGATGGTGCCACAGATGCACACCTGCGTCAGCGCCGAGGGGGCCCGCGTCCACAAGCGGCGCACGTCGATGTGGTATTTTCGTCTCGCGTCCGCCGCGGCGAACTCGTCACGCAGCCGCAGGTTCCCGTTGGGGACATGGGCGATGCCGCGCCAGTTGCCGCCCACCGAGCGGAACACCCGCCACAACTGTTCCTGGGCGTTGCGGTTGCCCTCCGGCGTCACGCAACGCGGATACATGTTCTCCACCCTGGGGGAGCGGTCGCGGACCAGCTCGACGAGCTTTACGAGGCCGCCCAGAATGTCGAGCGGCTCGAAGCCAGCGACCACGACGGGAATCTTGTGCCGTTCGACGAACCGCTCGAAGATCGCGGACCCGGTGATCGTCGCGGCGTGTCCGGCCGCGAGAAATCCCTCCACCCTCGTCCCCGGCATCTCGGCGACGATTTCCATCACCGGCGGGATGTACTTGTGGGCGGACAACACGGAGAAGTTTGCGGGCGGTGCGGACAGCACGACGGCCGCCGTCGCTACCGCCGTCGTCTCGAAGCCGCTCGCGAAAAACACCACGTCCTCGGTCGTGTCGCGGGCCAGCTCGACGGCCTGGGCCGCGCTGTACACCACGTCGACGCGTGCTCCCTCGGCTTGTGCATCGGCGAGGGATTTGACGCTCCCCGGAACCTTCAGCATGTCCCCGTACGTCGCGATCCGCACGCCGTCCTGTGCGAGCACGATCGCCTCGTCGACCTCGGGGACATCGGTGACGCACACCGGGCAGCCGGGGCCCATGATCACGTTGAGGTTGCGCGGCAGCACGGCGCGCAACCCGAACTTGGCGATCGCCTGCTCGTGGCTGCCACAGACATGCATCACCGAAACCGGTGTCCGGCCGATCTCGGAGACGACGCGTTCGAGGGCGCCCGCCAGCGCCCTGGCTTTCGCGGGATCCCGGAAGCGCAGCTCACCCACGCCTTCACTGATGAGGGTCTCAGACATCGGGAGTCCCCCGTTGGCGAACACCCTCGATTTCGCCCCGGACGTCGGCGGCCATCATGTCGCGCTCGTTCTCCTTGAGCAGCATCTCGTAGAGGGCCAGCGTGTCCTGAATCTCATGGTTCGGGATCTTGCGGATGGCGAAGCCCACGTGATTGAGGATGTAATCGCCCGGCTCGACCGGCTCGTCCACGACGTCAAGCCGCGTCTCGCGCCGCACGCCGAAGAAGTCGACGATGGCGGAAGTCCCTCGGATTTCGATGACCCGTCCCGGCACACCCAGACACATGAAGCGTCCTCCTACGATTGTGCCGCGGCCGCGGCAGTTGCCAGGCGCTGTTTCAGGATCTCTCCGACGAGGATCGCCGCCGGATAGAGAATCTCTTCTTCCGTGCGCGCGTGCAGTGCGAGCCGCTTCGCGAAATCGACGATCTCCGTCTTGCCGTCTTCCGCCGCCACGGTCTCGAGCCTGGCCAGCGCACCCTTGATGGCGCGGTGCTCTTCGATCATGAGTGGCAGCTCCTCTTTCAGGCGGGCGACGAGCGGCAACGCCTCCGCCATGTCGGGCGACAGCTCGTTGCGCGCGAGCCGAGCCAGCAGCCCGAGCGGAGGCATGGCGTACTCGTCTTCCCGCAGGAAGTGGGGATGCATGATCTGCGCGAGGCTACGGGCCGCCTCGCCCACCTTGCCGCTTTCCAGGCTGACATCCGCCAGCTCACGGTGCAGCGACTCGTGCTCGAACCTGATGGACCCAGGAATTTTCATTGGACTCCCTCCCGGCAAAGCCGCGCCGCGGCGACGGCTGCCTGACCGTAGCTGATCGCTCCATCGTTGGGGGGGAGGAGGCGCGGGACGAGGACCCGCAAGCCCGCGCACTCCAGCCGGCGGCGGATGCCGCCGAGCAATCGCACGTTCTGAAAGCACCCCCCGCCCAGTGCAACGGTGTCGAGGCCGGCGTCACTCACCGCCCTCAGGGTGAGCGTGACCGCAGCCGCCACTACGCTCTCGTGAAACGCGGCCGCCAGCTCGGCCCGGTCGCAATGGTCGCGACGCTCCCCCAGGGCGACGAGCAGCGGGAGCGGATCGAGTTCCCATGTCCCGTATGCCGCCTGGTTCACCGGGAAGGGGAGCGGAGACGCCGGGCGGTCTCCCGCCAGGGCTTCCAGCTCCATCGCCGCCTGGCCCTCGTACAACGCAACCGACCGAGCTCCGAGAATCGCGGCCGCGGCGTCGAACAGCCGTCCCAAGGAAGACGCCAGCGGCGTGTTGACACGAGCGGTGATTTGCTGGTCGATGAGCGCCAACGCCTGCGGGTCGACGTCCCTGAAGGCGCGAGCGAACGCCGCCGCAACCGACGGCTCGAGCGAGAGGTAGCCGCGCGCGACGCGCCATGGTGCGCGGGTCGCGGCATCTCCACCGGCCAGTGGTGCATACCGCAGGTGACCGATCCGGGTGTAGCCCTCGAGGTCAGCGACCAGGAACTCGCCGCCCCATACCTGTGCATCCTCCCCGTAACCCGTGCCGTCGAACGCCAAACCGAGCGCGCGTCCGGTGAAACCATGCTCCGCGAGTACCGCTGCGATGTGCGCATGGTGGTGCTGCACGCTGAGCACGCGCTCGCAGCCGAGCTCCTCGGCGATCCGGCTGGACACGTACGCTGGGTGGAGGTCACGTACGACGCCTCTCGGGCGCACGCGGAACAGGTGCTGATAATCGGCGAGCGTGCCCTGGAAGTGCTCGAGGGTCTCGAGATTCTCGAGATCTCCGATGTGCTGGCTGACCCAGGCGCGACGGCCGTGCACCAGCGTGAACGTGTTCTTGAGATGTGCCCCCACGGCCACGAGCGGCAGCGGGCTTTCGAGCGGCAGCTCCACCGGCAGCGGAGCGTAGCCACGGGCGCGGCGCACGAAGACGGGAGTGTCCCCGGTGATGCGGAGCACGGAATCATCGCAGCGCGACGTGATCTCCCGATCGTGCAGCAGCAACGCGTCTGCCAGCCCGGCGAGCCGGCCCAGGGCATCCGCATTCCGGATCGCGATCGGCTCTTCACTGGCATTGCCGCTGGTCATCACGACGGGCCGATCGGCGGCGGCGAGCAACAGGTGATGCAGCGGCGTGTACGCCAGCATCACCCCCACCGTGTCGAGGCCCGGGGCAATCGAGGGAGCGAGTGCCGTCTCCGGGTTGCGGTGCATCAGGACGATGGGCCGCTCGCGAGCAGTCAATAGCCGGGCCTCGGCCGGGCTCACACACACCTGGGCGCGAGCCTGATCCAGCGTGCGAACCATGACGGCGAAGGGTTTTTCCTCGCGATGCTTGCGATCTCGAAGCAGTCGGACGGCAGATTCATTGGTGGCGTCACAGGCGAGGTGGAAACCGCCGAGCCCGCGCACCGCTACGATCTGCCCGGTCTGCAACAGATGAGCCGCAACGATGATCGGATCGTCATCGGGCGATGTGCCGGGCGCTGAAACACCGTGCTGGATCCACAGCCGTGGACCGCAGCGTGGGCAGCTGTTGGTCTCGGAGTGATAGCGGCGGCTTGCGGGGTCGTAGTACTCGCGCGAGCACTCCGGGCATTGATGGAATACCCGCATGCTGGTGCGTTCCCGGTCGTAGGGCATCGCTTCGATCACCGTGAAGCGCGGGCCGCAATCGGTGCACGTGATGAAGGGATAGCGAAAGCGACGGTTTCCCGGGTCGAACAGCTCTCCTTCGCACGCCGCGCACAGCGCCACGTCGGGGGACACCGGTTGGCGACGATCGGGGTCGAGGTCGCTGGTCCTGATCTCGAAGGCGGTCCGCCCCGCAGGCGGCAGGGGCTCGAGCTCCACGCGTTCGATGCGTGCGAGCGGCGGCGCCTCCCGTTCGAGTGTCTGGCGGAATTCCGCGATCGCCTCGGCCGGACCCTCGATCTCGATCTGCACTTCGCCGGCGGTGTTCCGCACCCAGCCGGCGAGCCCACAGCGCGCAGCCAGTCGATGCACGAAGGGCCGGAATCCCACCCCCTGGACCACTCCGGAGACGCGCAACCGGGCCGCAGTCGCGACGGGCATCGGCGCGCTCATTGTGGGGATTTCCCGCGAGCCTGCGCCCGCACGAAGTCGTACCACGGCTTCGCGCCGTCGAGAGTCAGGGCCGAGGTCGACAAGATTCGGAGGCCGGGATTCACGAGACGCAGGCAGGCCATCGCCTGGTCAAGGCGAAACGGTACGTGCGGGAGCAGATCGAGCTTCGTGAGCACTACGGTGTCGGCCTGCTGGAACATCTTGGGATACTTGACGGGTTTGTCCTCACCCTCGGTGATCGAGAACAACACGACCCGGGTGGTTTCACCGAGGTCCCAGCTCGCTGGACATACGAGATTGCCGACGTTCTCGACGAAGACGAGGTCGGTCGACGCCAGATCGATGGCATCGAGCGCCGTGAGGATCTGCCGCGCATCGAGGTGACAAGCGCCGTTCGTCACCACGGCCTGGACCAGCCGGTCGGTGTGGCGCGCCAGGCGGTCGGCGTCGTTGTGGGTTTGGACGTCTCCCGTCACCACGGCGAGGGACAGCTCCGCCGCTAGGTCCGCCAACGTCCGTTCGAGCAACGTCGTCTTTCCTGCCCCCGGAGACGACATGAGGTTGATCGCGGGCACGCGAGCCGCGGCGAGCCGGGCCCGCACCTGGGCGGCGAGCTCGTCGTTCTTCGCCAGCACGCGCTCGCGGACGTCAATCGTCCGGACAGCCATCATCCACTTCCAGGTAGGCGAGACGCAGGACGTCGCCCGCGCGCCGCAGAATCACGGGGCGCGCGCCGGCGAACGGCGGCTCGGCGAGCAGCGCTTCGAGGCAGAACTGCAGATTGCCGATTTCCACGCCCGCATCGTCGCCGACTTCGACGCCGACCGCCCGGACCGCGCCGGGGCCCACCGCTCCGACGCGCGCCTCGGTCAGGCGACACACTTCGAGGGCGACGCTGAGCTCATGCATGAAGGGAGGGAATCGCGCTACTGGGGTCCGCGCGCCACGCGGCGAGCTGGTGCTCCACAGCGTCCACCAGTTCACCCAGCCGATTGCGGACCGCATCACTCAAGTCGCAGCCAGTTTCCACGCGGCCGGGTTGCAGTCCGATAGCGACGGTCTCGTGTGGGAGCGTGCCGCGCAGCTCGGCCAGCGCCAGCACGTCCTGAAGATCCACTTCGTGAGGGGAGATGCGGGTCGCCAGGTAGCGGGGCAGGTCGGCGCGTCGCAGGATGTGCAGCGTGCCGGGTGATCCCCCGGCGTCGATCGCGTCGAGCAGCAACACCCGAGCCGCCGACTCGATTACCGGCAGCAGGGAGAGTCCCCAAGTGCCGCCATCGACCAGCTCGACGTCTCGAGCGGTCCCCCGCGACCGGAGCTGTTCCAGCGCGGCCAGCCCCAGACCGTCGTCGCCGACGAGCGGATTGCCCAGGCCAATGACGACGGTCCCGGCGACGGGCGGGTTACTTGGGCTGATCGACATACTCCACGTCGGTGCGAACAAACCGTCCACCGCTCACGATCGAAGAGATCGTTCCCGTTCGCTCCAGGAGGTCGGCCCGGAGCGCGAGATAGATGTGTATCGGAACGAAGATCAGGAAGGCCCACGTCAGGACGTGATGCACGAAGTGCACGATCTGGATACCGCCGAGCAGCGGCACGACCCATCCGAAGAGGGTGTACCAGAATCCCCCTGGGCGCGACTGCCCGTACATTGCGAATCCGGTGACGACCTGGACCAGCGCCACTGCGTACATCCCCGTGTAGCTGAACTGCTGCAGGGGGTTGTGCCCGAGATAGTGCGGTGCTTTCTCCGGTTGAATCATCAAGTAGAACTTCACCTGCTTCCAGAGATTCACCCAATCGGTGCGGCGCACCGGGAACAATGCACGCCACCGCTCGAATTCGTTGCCGGCGAACATCCAGTAGACCCGCACGATGGCCGTCGCGATGAGGAGGCCGGCGGCCGCGAAATGGAGGAAGCGCACCCAGCCCATCAGAAAGTGCGCGCTCGCTTCGCCGCTCGTCATGAAGTAGGGCCGGCCGATATAGAAGCCGGTTACGACGAGCACGACGATGCAGGCGAACGCGACCCAGTGCATCGCCCGAATCGGCCACTCCCACAGGTAGACCCAGTGATAGTTGCCGGACGGCGGCGGCATCTTGTGCGCCAGCGAGATCCCGGGCCGGGGTCGCGGACCCGGCGGCGGCCGCTTCTCCGGAGGGACGCTCATTGGACCCTCAGCGCCGTGACCTCGCGGCCAGTGGCGTCGAGCACGTGCACCCCGCACGCCATGCACGGGTCGAACGAGTGAATGGTCCGCAGAATCTCGATCGGTCGCTCAGGGTCGACGAGCGGGTGGTGATCCATCAGAGCCGCCTCGTAGGGCCCGGGTTGTCCCTGCCCGTCACGGGGCGAGCAATTCCAGGTGCTCGGCACGACGCACTGATAGCGGGCGATCTTCTGGTCTTCGATCTGCACCCAGTGTCCCAGCGCGCCGCGCGGTGCGTCCAGGTAGCCATACCCCTGCGCCTTGGCGGGCCATTTCGCCGGATCCCACTTCGAATTGTCGAAGGTGCGG
>DASTHG010000278.1:0-3674 GCA_035718325.1 Gemmatimonadales bacterium
ATGCCGCATGGCCAGCGGCAAGATGTCGAGACTCGACCCGATCGAGTCGAGCGACGCGGGCATCTGCCGCAGATTCCCCTGAACAAGTGCCCCACCGACTGGGTTAGGGCGGTCAAGCACGATGACTCGCTTGTGGCGAAGCGCCGCCTGGCGCATCAACAACACTGCCGTCGGGGGATACGTGTAGTAGCGTGCGCCGATGTCCTGGAGGTCGATCAGTACAACGTCCACACTATCCAGAACGGAATAGTTCGGCGCGCGCGGGCTGGTGTAGAGGCTGTAGATTGGAGTGCCGGTTGCCGAGTCGATCGCGTCTGGCAGGCCGGGACGGTCCACGCCGCCGCGGAAGCCGTGTTCGGGGCTGAACGCGAGAGCGAGCTGCGGGGGTGCGAAGAGCGCCGCGGGACGGGCGCGGCTCGCCGCCAACAACAGATCCACGTCACGCCGTCCCTGCCGGTCAAGACCCCCCTGGTTCGTCAACAGGGCGAGACGCTTGCCGGCGAGTAGCGCGACGGAATCGGTGAGCAGCACTTCGATCCCGGGACGCACCGGTGCCTGGGCCATCGGATGACCGCCGCAGGTGAGCACACTTAAGAGCCAGAGGCCATGCGCGCGCATCGTTTGATCGTCCTCCTGTTGGTCGCCGCGTGCAGCACCGGCGCCGGTACCCGCGCGGCGGTCGCACCACCGCCTGCACCGACGGTGACGGCCCCCGCCGTCACGGCGCCCGAGAACGTCGACAGCCTGCTCACGAGCCTGACCGTCCGGCAGCGCGTCGGGCAGCTGATCATCCCGTGGCTCTCCGGCGCCTACAGCGCCGCCGACGACTCCCTCTTCCTCGAAGCCGCGCGCTGGGTCGACTCGCTGCAAGTCGGCGGCATCATCATCTCCGTCGGGGGCCCGTTCGACATCGCGACCAAGCTCAACGCGCTGCAGCTGCGCTCCAAGTTACCGCTGCTCGTTTCAGCCGACCTCGAATGGGGCGCCGCGATGCGGGTCGTCGGAGCGACCGGCTTCCCGCCGATCATGGCCGCCGGCGCCACCGCGGACTCGAACGACGCCTACACGATCGGCGCCGCCGGCGCCACCGAGGGACGCGCTGTCGGCATCCACGTCAATTTCGCCCCCGACGCCGATATCAACAACAATCCCCTGAACCCGATCATCAATACGCGCTCGTTCGGAGAGGATCCGCGCGCGGTCAGCACGCTGGTGCGGGCCTACGTCCGCGGCGTGCATGACGGAGGCATGCTCGCCACGTTGAAGCACTTCCCCGGGCACGGCGACACGGAGACCGATTCGCATATCGGCCTGCCGGTGATCACGGCGGGCTATGGGCGGCTCGATACGCTCGAGCTCGTCCCGTTCCGGGCCGGCATCGGCGCCGGCGCCGATATCGTGATGAGCGCCCACATCGCCTTTCCCGCGCTCACCGGATCGAGCAGCGAACCCGGCACGCTCTCCGCCGCGGTGCTGACGGGCTTGTTGCGCGACTCGCTGCACTTCACCGGGCTCGTCGTCACCGATGCCCTGGCGATGGGTGCGATCGTCGCGAAGTACGGCGCCGGCGAAGCGACGGTGCGCGCCTTCCTCGCCGGATCCGACGTCCTGTTGATGCCGGCCAGCCCCGATTCTGCGCTCGAGGCGATGACGGCGGCGGTCGAATCGGGGCGCATCGCCCATTCCCGTTTGGATGCATCCGTGCGCCGGCTGCTCCTGATCAAACAGCACCTCGGGCTGTTCCGGCACCGCACCGTGCCTCTCGACGCCATCATGCAAACTGTCGGTACGCGGCGCTGGCAAACAGCGGCGGAGGACATTGCGGCGCGCGCGGTGACGCTGGTGCGCGATTCCACGGGGACGCTGCGAACCTTGCGCGGACGGCGAACACGTCTCGCGATCGTCACCTACGCCGACGAGGGCACGTCGTCGGTGGCGCTGCGCTTCAGCGATCTGTTGCGGCTGAACGGCGACACCGTCGACTATTTCCGGCTGTGGCCGATGTCGGGACCGGCGTCCTACGATTCGGCCCGCCTCGTCCTGGCCCGCAACCCGGTCGCACTGTTCGCCGCCAACGTGAAACCGATCTCGTCGCGAGGCAGCATCTCGCTGCCCGACTCGCTCGCGACGCTGATCGACGCCACCGACGCGAAGAAACCGACGCTCTTGGTGTCATTCGGGAGTCCCTACTTGCTCGATCAGACGCCCAGCGTGAAGACGTACCTCATCGCATGGAGCGGAGTGCGGGCCGCCGAGCGCGCCGCCGCACGGGCGGTGCTCGGCCTATCGCCCATCGCTGGGCATTTGCCGATTCGTCTCCCGCCGGCGTACCCTGTCGGATGGGGGGTGACGATGCCGGATTCGGTGGCGGTGCAGCCGTGAGGCGGTCGTCGGTCGGCGGGATGGGGCGCTGCGCGCTGGCGGCGCTGCTGGTCGCCGCCTGTCACGCGGGCCCACCGGTTCCAGCGCCGCGCGCCATCCCCGCTGCCCTCCCGGAGTCGCTCGGGTTCGATGCGGCGCGACTCGACCGCGTCACGGAGTACGTTGCGTCTCAAGTCGACAGCGCGTTTCCCGGCGCGGTCGTCGCCGTGGGCCGGCACGGCCGCCTCGCGCTGTTGGCGGCGGTCGGCCACTACAGCGACGGTGACGAGCGCCCCGTGGAGCCGGAGACCGTCTACGACCTCGCCTCGCTCACCAAGGTCATCGGGCTGACCACGGCGTGCATGATCCTCGTCCAAGAAGGCAAGTTGGACCTCGATGCCCCGGTGCAGCGATACGTGCCGGAATTCCGCGGCCCGCAAAAAGATGCCGTCACGATTCGCCACCTCCTCACACACTCGGCCGGGCTCGCGGCCGACTTGCCGCTGTTCGACTCGACGCGCACCCGAGCGGCCGCACTCACCATGGTCGATACGTCGCCACTCCTGTCGGCCCCGGGGACGAGCTTCGTGTACTCGGATCTCAGCGCGATCGTGTTGATGCAGGTGGTCGAGCGCATCACGGGCCAGACGCTCGACACCTATCTCGAGGCCCGCGTGTTCGGCCCGCTCGGGATGACCGCGACGCGGTTCAACCCGCCGCCCGGCTGGTTGCACCACATCGCACCGACGGAGCTCGACACGATGTTCCGCCACCGCCTGCTGCGCGGCGAGGTGCACGACGAAAGCGCGGCGCGATTGGGCGGCGTGTCGGGAAACGCCGGACTGTTCAGCGACGCGCCCGATCTCGTGCGGTTCGCCACCTGGCTCATGGCCGTGCGCGCGGGGCGTAGCCCCGGGCCTGGCCTGCCACCACTGGACTCCGCCACCGTCCGCCGCTTCACGACGCGTCAGAATCTTCCGCCCGGCTCCACGCGCGCGCTGGGCTGGGACACGCCGTCCGACTCCGGGTACTCGAGCGCGGGGTCGAAGCTGTCGCGCCGCTCGTTCGGCCACACGGGCTACACCGGCACGTCGATCTGGATGGACCCGGAGAACGATCTGTTCATCATTCTTCTGAGCAACCGCGTGAATCCGACACGGGCGAATATCAAGATTCTTCAGGTCCGGGCAACGGTGGCGGATCTCGTCGCTGACGCGCTGGGGGGACGGCCATGAAACCACTGCTGACACTGGCACTCTGTCTCGCGGCCCACACACTCGGAGCCCAGGACCAGCTGGCCTACGATGTACCGC
>DASTHG010000279.1:0-2573 GCA_035718325.1 Gemmatimonadales bacterium
AAGGCGCAGATAATCAATCTTCTGAAGGCAGAGCGGCCGGTCATCGGCGTCTTCGTCGATTCGGGCGGCCCCGACGGCCAGGTCAGATCCGGCTTCCTGGAGGTCGCGCGAGCTGCTGAAGCTCTTCTCGTCCCGTTGGCCTGGCATGCGCGACCCGCAGTCGTACTTCGATCACCAGGGCAGCGCTATTGCCTCCCGGCCCCGTTCTCACGCATCAGGGCGTACCATGGCCAGCCGATCGATGGGATCAGCGCCACGCGCGACGATTGTCGAGATGCACTACAGGCGCTCGAACGGCGAATGTAGAACGGCGACCTGCGAGGTCGACCTGTCAGGCGTTTCTCAATGGCGAGTGGCGGCCTAACCGCTCCTCGAAGTGAACGATCATCGCGGCGCTAGCGAGAGGAGAACCAATGAACCCATTTCTGCGTGTTTGCTTCCTGGCTGGCTGCGGTATTGCGTCGATCCTGGCAGCGTCCCAACCTCAACAGAAGACGTCGATGCCTGGTTCCCGAGCACATGCGTCGCAAGCAACGATTGAGGGCTTGCTTCGGGACATCGCGTGTCCCATTCAGAACCTCGATTCGAATGCGACTGCATTGAGTTTGAAGTGCGTGCTGGATTGCGTGAAGGGTGGTTCGCCGCTCGTCATTCTGACGAAGGATGGTGACCTTTATCTGCCTATCTCTGACACAATGCCTGACGCCGATCAGCGGCAGAAGTTGATGCCGTTCGTGGGCAAATACGTGCAGGCTAGCGGGACCGTATTTGAGCGCAACGGTACGCGTGCAATCGTGATCGCCGAAATCAAGGAAATCAAGAGCGTGCATTTGACGCTGGAAGGCGAGTAATCAAAGGAAGCGCTGTTGCCTCGGCAGTCGCACTTTTGCCGCTGGCTCTGAACGATTGCCGCGTGTGGAAGAAGCTGCATCGAGGAGTGTGGTGGTAGAGCCGGCGGCTAACCCGCCGCAGGCTCGAATGCGGAGGTACGGCCCATGAAGAGCAGCTCCGGGACCTACGCATCTCTGACACGGCGGGCACCCATCGCATCCTTGATCCTTCTTGCGACCCTCCCCTTGCACGCCCAGGCTCCGGCGGTCGCGCCGGTTCCCGGGAGCGGTTCCGCGAGTCTCTCACCGCGGGCGCAGGTCACGACCGCCAACTGGGACAAGGGTGGGGCGATCTCTCACTGGGTGTACACGCATGTCTCGGAGGTCTTCCCGGCCGCAGTCGTGCGCCGCGGCGGAGCGGTTCGCGAGCTGCCGCAGCAGCCCCGGAACGATATCGGCGCGCTCGTAGTGGACGACGCGGACCCCGCCGGCACGCTGGACCGCTTCGTCGGCAACGGCGCGGTGGACGGCGTCATTGTCCTGCAGCACGGCGCCATCGTGTACGAGAGACACCCGGGGGTCGCGCCCGATGAGACGCACCTCCTCTTCTCGGTCACGAAGGCGCTCGTGGCGACAACCCTGGCGATCCTCGAAGATCAGGGAAAGGTCGACCTCAGCAAGCCGGTCGAAACGTACGTTCCCGAACTCAAGAGATCGGCCTGGGCCGGAACGACGCTGCGCGACGTCGCCGACATGCGATCGGGCATGGCGGGGGACGAGAAGGAGATCGACAGCTATCGCAACCCGGCGCGAATCGCGTTTCAGCTCGAGGCGACGCTCGGCTGGCAACTGCGCACCGCGCCGTCGTTGGAACCGGCGACCCGGCGGGGTGACCTCATCGGCTTTCTCTCGGGTATGAAACGCGTCGATCCCCCGGGGACGAAGTGGGCCTACAACAGCACCAACACGGCGCTCATCGCCGAAGTCGTCTCACGGGTCAGCGGCAAGAGCTTGGCGGATGCCGCGAGCGATCTCGTCTGGAGCAAGATCGGCGCCGATCACGACGCCCTTCTGGTGGAAAACGAGCTGGGCTACCCGGTCGCTCACGCCGGGCTCGCGGCCACGCTGCGGGATGTCGCCCGGTTCGGGCTGGTGTTCACGAAGGAGCGAACCGGCGGCCCCGATCTCGTGGTCTCGGAGCCGATCGTCCAGCGGATGTTCCAGGCGCGCGGTGGCAAGGCCGACGAGCGCGGGATGCTTCCGCTCACCTACCAGTGGGACATGATCGCGGAGCACGGCGAGCTCGTTAAGGGCGGCTGGGCGGGGCAGCTCCTGTACGTCAACCGGGAAAAGGACGTGGTGGTCGCATGGCTGGGCACCAACAAGACCAGCGATTACAGACCTGAGCCTCTACCCTGCCGGATGATCGCGCGCGCCCCTCCCTAACTCGCGGCTGCAGCGGACGCGCTCCGCTCGGCTGCGCTCGCCGCTGAGCCGCAAGCCGTTAGGCGAACGTGAAGAACCAGACTGACGACCACGTGGCAGAGGAGAATGCGATGAGCCGTTGGCGATTCCCGGTCACGGCCTTCTTTTTGATGGCACGCCTCGCTCAGGGCGAGGGCCAGGGCCGTGGCACCGTCGCCGACATCGCTGGCACCTGGTCTGGATCTTCAGTCTGTGTCGATCGGCAGGCGGCGCCCGCCTGCAACGACGAACAGATTATCTACGATGTCGACGTGAACC
>DASTHG010000280.1:0-9749 GCA_035718325.1 Gemmatimonadales bacterium
GGGGCTAGGACGCGGGGGCCGCACGGCCAGGACAACAGGTGCGCCTGGCCAGCAGCGAGCTACGAGCGGTTGGTCCGGGTCGAGCGCCCCCGCGTCCAACGCGTCCGGCGTCCCCACCCGCGGCGCCACGTGAAAGCGCTAGCCCCCACCCTCCCCGCGTAGGGACGCCCGCGGCGCCCTAATGCTTTGCAGTCGTTGCTGTGGTTGGTCGGGCGGGTCGTGTCGGTTGCAGAGAAGAGTCGGGCGGCACGAACGAGTTCAACCGCCAGGCATCGACCCGATACACGTTGTCATCGCCCGTGCGGCGGGCCCAGATGCCGGTGCTGCTCGAGTCGAACGTCAGCTCGAGAAGCTTGGCCCCGCCCGCCCCAACGAGCGCGAGCGTTCGACGGGCGGCGGGTTTCTTGCCCGAGTCGGCCTGCGCGGCGGTGCCGAAGCCGCTGGCCGTGAAACTCCGGTACAGGGCCAGGAACCCGGCGACTTTCCCGGAATCGGCGGCCCCGCCTGCGGCGAAGCGCCAGCTGCTCCCCGCACGGCGCAGTCCGTACGAGCGCCGCGCGGTGACATTGACGGCGACGACACTCTCAGGCACGACCGCCCCGATTTGCTTGTCGCGCCAGTCGTTGACCTGGCGCCGCGCGAGGTCGACGAGGTTGCCGCGCCACAGGAGAATCGAATCCGACCCTTCGCGACGCAGATAGCCGCTCGACGCCTCAGGGGCGAAGGCACCGATCACCAGTTTCACAGTGGGCTGGCCACCGCTCCATACGCGCAGCCAGTAGCCGCTGGCGGAATCGACGCCCATCCGTCGGAACGAGCTGGGGCTCACGGCCGCCAGATCGGGAACCGAGGTGTCGATGAACGCGAGAAATAGCTGTCCCACGGGCTCCCTGCCGGCCCGGTAACCGTTCACGGTCCACGTCGTCCCGGCGCGCACCAGCCGCAGCGTGTCCGCCCCATGACGGATCACGATCGAGTCGGTCTGTTCCGCCCTCACGGGAGGCAGGGTCATCCGGTCGCGAATCACGTCTGACTTGTGCGACAGCAGCCGTGCCCCGAGCCAAACGCAGATCAGGAGCATGAGCACCAAAGCGATGACGCGCAGCTGATTGGCGCTCATGCCGCTGCCCCCGCCGCGCCGGTCGCCAGTGGCCGGTACGGCTGGCGCGTCAGACGGCGCCTGCGGAGCAAGCGAGTCGCTCCGAACAACACGATGCAGAGTGGAATACCGATCAGGTTGCCGTAGCGCACCGCCACCTTCACCGCGGCATTGGGAAAGACGAGTGGTGGCGGCGTACGGTTCTTGGAACGGATCGCGATCAGAGCGTCGTCCTGCGCCAGCCAGTCGATCGCATTCTCGACGAAGACGATGTTGGCCGCCTGATTCTGCGCGTAGTCGTCGTTCGCGAATTCGTCGTTGCCGATCACGATCAGCCGACCCTTCGGAGCAGTGGCCGGAGCGCCGGACGGCGGACTCACCGCCACGGCGAAGATCCGGGTCGCGAGGTTGGTACGGGCAAAGTCCTGTTGCGGGGTCAGCATCACCGAGCCTTGCATCACGCCGGCGGCCCGGGTCGAGACGAGCAGCGGCGTGATGCTGCCCTTCGTCGCGTGCGTGGTGTCGATCGAGCTCGGCCACGGAAGAAAGACGCTCGAGACTTCGGCGTTCACCGCTGAGGCGCGCGTCGATCCTGCCCGCACGAAGAACGGATATGCCAGCACGGCCTGGCCGTATTGCGTGGGGAGCCCGACCACGGCGTTGGCGGCGAGGTCGTAGACCATGTCGGATTGGATCGCCACACCGAACGGCTGCAGCAGTGCGTTCCAGGGCACCGAGCGGGCCATCGCGAACGGCTGTTGCGGCGTCCGGCGCATTCCGCTCGCCATCACGAGCGCGCTGCCGCCGTTGGCGAGAAAGCGCCGCAGCGGCTCGAGCTGCGCCGGTGGGATCGTGTCGGGAGCGTTGGTCAACACGAGCACCTTGAGATCGGCGCCGAGGCCGGTGTCGGAGGGCAAGGCGATGTCGCGCACCGTATAACTGCGCTGCAGCGATGACCGCAGCGTGCCGTAGGCGGACCCCTGCTGCTCGTAGGGATTGACCGGGGCCCCGACCCAACCGACGGCCGGGCGCGCCGTCCGAGTGAGGTCGCGGATGAAGGAGGTGAGCCGGTACTCGAGATCATCGGTCTGGCGCACCAGGGGGATTTGGCGCACCTCGTTGGCGTACTGGACGGCGAGCCCGAGGTACCCTTCTTTCACCTGGAGCGAAGACTGTCCCACCACATTGAATTGCACCGGTGGGATACCAAGAGACGCGGCCTCGTGCGCCGCCGTGCTGTCGCCGGTTGGATCGATCACCACGAGCCGCAATTTGCCGTGCGCCGCGGCGCGATAGTCGCCCAGCAAGTCGTCCACGTCCCGTTTGACGTACGCCACCTCGGGAGGGAGCGCGCTCGAGGCGAACAGCTTGATGGTGACGAGGTCGGGCAGGTGGCCGAGCAGGTCTCTGGAGGCGCGCGATAGCGTGAATTGCCGTCCCGGCGACAGGTCGAGCCGCCCGCCGATCCAGCGCCCGAAGAGATTCAGCATCACGAGCACGCCGATGAGCAGCGTCGTGCCCAGCTGCAGGCGTTTCAGCTCGGCGCCGCCCGGGGCCAGCTTGCGGCGCATCAGCGAGAAGTAGGCGAGGCTCAGGAACACGGCGACGAGCGTGAGGAAGTAGATGACGTCGCGCAGGTCCACGGCCCCGCGGGCGATCTGCTGGAAGTGCGACAGCACGCCGAACGCGGCGGCGACGGCGCTGAGCCCCGCCGGGAGCCCGACGAGCAACGGTTCGAGACCCACAAGGATGTGCACGAACATCACCGCGACGCCCAGAATGAACGCCGTGATCTGATTGCGCGTCACACTCGAGGCCCACACCCCGACCGCCGCAAAGCCGGCGACCAGCAGCGCCGAGCCGATGTATTGCGCGATCAGCACGCCCACCTCGAGGCGCGCACCGGTCCACAAGCCAAGGGGGATCGCGAGCGTGAGCGCCAGGGCGATCCACAGAAACGCGACCTGCCCCAGATACTTGCCCAGCAATAGCTCTCGCTCGGTGATCGGCTGCGCCAGGACAACCTCGAGTGTTCCGGCGCGGACATCCTCCGCGAGCGCCCGCATCGTCACCGCGGGGACGAAGAACAGCAGCAGCCACGGCAAGAGCTCGAGCATTGGGCGCAGCGTCGCCAGCCCGTAGAGCTCGGCCTGCCGGAAGTACAGAAAGTCGTTTGCGGCGATGAAAATCACGAGCAGGATGTAAGCGGTGGGGAGGTCGAACAGCGACTTCACCTCGCGCCGGGCGATGATCCGGATGGCGTTCATACCGCCGCCTCCGCCGCCGGCTCCGTCGTCAGTTGGCGGAACAGGTCCTCCAGATTGCCCTGTTCCTGAAACAGCTCGTACAGGGTCCATCCCTCGCGCTTGGCCAGCTCGAAGATCGTGGGCCGCACGTCCGCGTCTCCCGAGACCGTGAGCACCGCCCGTACTCCCGCCGTGCCACCATCGGGTTGCACGCGGACCACACCGGGAACGGCCCCGAGTTTCTCGAGCACTCGGTCTCCCTTCGCCTCGACGCGCACCTGGCGTCCTCCCTCGGCGCTCTGGACCAGGGTGTCGACTGCGCCATCCGCCACGATCCGCCCCTTGTTGATGATGAGGAGCCGCGAGCAGCTCTGCCGCACCTCCGACAGCACGTGCGTGGAGAGCAGCACCGTGCGCTCCCGTCCGAGGTGGCCGATCAGATGGCGGATCTCGAGGCGCTGGTTGGGATCGAGTCCTTCGGTCGGCTCGTCGAGCACCAGGAGCTCGGGCCGGTGCAGGATCGCCTGAGCGAGACCGGTGCGCTGGCGGAATCCCTTGGAGAGATCGCCGATCGGCCGGTAGAACACGCTGTCGAGGCCGGTCGCCTGCACCGCCTCGTCGATCGCGCGCGCCTTCTCGAGGCCGGTGAGCTGGCGCAGCTCGGCGATGAAGTCGAGGTAGTCGCTCACCAGCATGTCGCCGTACAGCGGGTTGTTCTCGGCGAGGTAACCGATGCGGCGTTTGACGGCGCGCGGGTCGTTCGCGACTGGAACGCCGTCGAACTGAATCGTCCCGGCATCGGGGTCGAGAAACTGGGTGATCATACGCATGGTGGTGGACTTTCCGGCGCCGTTGGGGCCGAGAAAGCCCACCACCTGACCACGATCCACCGTGAAGGAAACCTGGTCGACGGCGGTGATGCCGTCGAAGCGTTTGGCGATGTCCTGGAGCTGGAGCAGTGGCATGGGTCCGTTTGCAGGCTGGTTTCAGTTTTCCCCGGAGCGACCCGGCGACTGGCCGCCGGGTCACGGACAGTCTATCCGCCGCGGGTGTGCATTTCCCGGTGCGGATCGGCGCGCAGGCCGCTCACCTGATAAAGCGGCTCGCGTTCGCTGAGCGCGAGGCGCGTCTCGGCTCCCCGGTCGGTGCGCCCTTCCCACCCGGTCCGGATCAGAGCCGTCAATTCCGCGTCCGAGGCACCCGCGCGCAGCGGCTCGCGCAGGTCCATGCCGCCCGCGGCATAGAGACACAACAGCCACTGCCCGTCGGCCGTGATGCGGCTGCGGTCGCAGGCCCGGCAGAAGGGAGCGGTGGTCGAGGCGATGATGCCGAACGTCGTCCCATCGGGGAGCGCGAACCGCTCCGCGGGCGCATGCGGATCGTCGCCGGTGATCGCGCTGATCGCGCCGTAACGGTGTCCCAGGCGGTCGAGGATGTCGCGCTGCGACACCACGCGGTCGATCGACCAGCGCGTCGCCCCACCGACGTCCATATACTCGATGAATCGCACTTCGGCGTCGCGCGCCCGGGCAAATTCGATCAGGTCGGCAAGCTCGTCGTCGTTGAACCCGCGCACCACGACGGTATTGATCTTGAGCCGCTCGAATCCGGCGCCCTGCGCCGCGCCGATCCCCGCCAGCACATCGGCGTGGCGCGTGGTGCGGGCGAACCGCTCCATCCGCTCGGGCCGCAGCGTGTCGAGGCTCACCGTGACGCGATCGAGCCCCGCCGCCTTGAGCCGGGCGGCGTGCGCCCCGAGCAGCATGCCATTGGTCGTGAGCGCCTGGTCCGTGATTCGGACGTCGGCATGGATCATTTGCACCAACTGCTCGAGGTCGTGCCGCAGCAGCGGTTCACCGCCGGTGAGCCGCACTTTGGTGACTCCGAGCCCGGCGAACACGCCGACGACGCGGGAGATTTCTTCGAACGTGAGAATCTGCGCGCGCGGCAGCCACTCGTACTCCGCTTCCGGCATGCAGTAGCTGCAGCGCATGTTGCAGCGGTCCGTGACGGATACCCGCAGACTCCCCAGCGGGCGGCCGAGCCGGTCGCGCACGGACGTCGTCATGCCGGTCCGACGACCGCCGGCCGGCCCTGTGGATCGACCCACAGCACCGACCCGTCGGCGCGCAGCTCCTTTTTCCACACCGGCAGCCGCTCCTTCACTTGCTCGATCATGTAGCGGCACGCGGCAAACGCCGCGGCGCGATGCGGGGCGGCTGCCGCGATCCCGATGCTCGCCTCCTCCGTGCTCACCAGACCGAGCCGGTGCCGTACGGCGACGCGCGCCTCCGGCCACTGGGCCCTGGTTTCCGCTAGGATGCGCTCCAGCTCCGCCACCGCCATCGCCTCGTAGCCCGAGTACTCGATCCCCGTGATGCCGCCGTCGTCCGGACCGTCGCGCACCGTTCCCAGGAACAGGCACGTCCCCCCGAGCTGCGGTGCGGAGACAAGGGCGAGCAATGCGGCGGGCGAGATCGGCTCTCTGGTCAGCATCGCTTTCCTCTAGCCGCCTGCCAGGGGCGGCAACAACGCCACTTCGTCCCCATCTCGCACCTGGGCGTCGAGCTGCACATGGCGCAGGTTCAGGGCCGCCAGCGGACGCTCAGGAATCGCCCCGGCACCGGGAATCTCCGTGCGCGCACGTCGCACCACATCGGCGACGGTGGCTGGCAGGGGCACCGCGAGCTGAAGCTCGTCCTGTCCGACGAGCTCCGCATACCGCGCAAAGAATTTCACCCGCACTCGACCCATACGTCATGGCCTCAAGCCGATAGCCGATAGCCGATAGCCGATAGCTACTTATCAACCGTCCCCGTCGCGATCCCCTGCCAAATCTTCGCCGCTTTGGGTGTCGGATTCGCGATGCGCGACAGTTGCACGCCGTTCACCGTACGTTGTCCCGGCGTCACGCTCAGCGTCATCGTCTGGCCGTCGCGCCGCACCACCACCGGCACGGGTCCCGTCTTACCGGCGTAGCGGGAGCGGAAAACCGGTCCCCAGTCCTTGTCCGGCTGCACCGTAATATCGCCGACGGACACGATCGTGTCCCCTGCCTGCAGTCCGGCCTGCTGTGCCGGGCCGCCGTCCACGACGTCGGCGAGCACGTTCGCGACGCCGCCGAACGACACGCCCATAAACAACGACGTCTGGCTGGTGCGCTGTACCGCCAGCCCAGCGAGCGGGAAGATCTGCTCGTAGGGAAGCGGGTCACGGCCATTGATGTAGCGCTGGTAGAACCCGTTGACGTCCGGCATGCCCGCTTCGGTCAGCAGCGCCAGCAGGTCGGCGGTCCGAAAGCCCTTCCCCTGTTTGTAGAACCGCGTGTACAGGTTGCGCGTGACTTCGTCGAGCGAATGCTTGTTGTCGCTGGCATTGCGGATCGAGATGTCGAGCAGCAATCCCGTCAGCGAGCCCTTGGGATAGTACATCTGCGAGCTGTTGTCGTAGATCTCGTTGATCCACGTCGCGATGCTGCCGTCCTCCTCACTCCACGGCTCGGGAATCTGCTCGACCTGGTCGACGTTGGACTGCGTGCTGCCCAGCCAGTCGCTGTCGCTCCACAGGCCGGAACGCAGATCGGTGAGATCGCCGTAATAATCGGTCACCCCCTCCGACCACCACAGGAGTGGCGTGTATTGCTCGGCGCGGTAGTCGTACGGCCACATCTCGGCTGGGCGGATGCGCTTCACGTTCCAGAGGTGGAAAAATTCGTGCGCCGTCAGGGGGCGGACGAAGGAGCCGAAGTTGCCGCTCGCGTCCACGTACATCTCGGTCGGCAGGATGTCGTACTGCGACGCGGCGTGCTCCAGACCGCCGCCGAACTGAATCGGCTCGTGGATGATGTTGAAGAACACCGTGTAGACGTCGTAGGGTGCTCCGCCCATCAGCTTGTTCTGCGTCGCCGCCTGCCGCCCGATGCCGTCCTTCAGGTTCTTGGACGTGGCCGGCGTGTAATCCGCCGCAGGCCAGAAGCCGATGCGGATCCATTTGCTGTCGACCGCGATCGAGTCGCGCGCGAAATGGCCCACGAACGTCTGCGCGTCCGCGAGCTCGTTGTAGTCCGCCGCCTTGTACGCGTCCCCCGTGCGCGGCAGCGCCGTCAGGACATCCCACCCGGCCGGCAACGCGAAGCGCACTTCGGCGGGGCGCTCGAGACGACCGCGCTGATAGAGAAACAGATTGGTACCAAGAAACTGACCGAAGTCGGAGACCAGGCGCGCTTGCGACAGATCGATCGTGTCCGCGTAGGAATCGAACTCGACGGTCACCGTGGCGTTCTTGGCCGTACCGGCGCGCCACGTGTCCTTATCGAGCCGGTCCCAGAACAGCGCCTTTCCCGAAGCGTCGTGCACGGCGAAATGGCGCACGAACCGGGCGTAGTTCTGGATCTCATAATTCCCCGGGCTCCACGCCGGGAGCGACACGAGCAACGTGTCCAGCCCGCTCGTCGGAAACTCTGCCTTTACGTGGTACAGGTGGCCCGGCGCCGAGCTGATCGAGACCTCGTAACGCACTGCCTGCGCAACGGCGCGAGGGGACAGCAACAACGGAACGACGGCGATCGCGGACCATCGATACAAGCGCATGAAAACCCTCAGGTTGAGTGGCGACGGCGGAACCGAATGATACCCATACCGATGCAACGCGGCCCCGCCCAAGGATTTCCGGACGGGGCCGCGGCAAGTCGCTTGAGAACGGTGGCTTACGACGAAACGTTGGCGTTGTGGTCCGCCACCATCGCGCGCAACTCCTTGCTGGGCTTGAACACCGGCACAGGACGCGCGGCCACTTCGACAGGGTCACCGGTGCGCGGGTTACGAGCCATCCGCGTCTTGCGCTGGCGGATCTTGAACGTCCCAAACCCGCGTATCTCAATGTTATGCTGCTCGGCTAGGGCCGCCTTCACCGCATCCAAAAACGAGTCTACCACCCGCGCACAGTCCTTCTTGGATATCAGGGGACCGGCAGTGCGGGCGATTTGTGCGGTGACCTTTTCGACCAAGTCGGCCTTCGTCATCCGTACCCCCCGAAGGGCCCAGGGAATACCATAACCGGGGGCCCAACATACGGCGCTTAGCTATTGACTGTCAAGAGCTTGGAGGAACTCTCGGAAGTGCTGTTGGGCGTCGTGTGGGCCGGGAGATGCCTCGGGGTGGTACTGCACGGCAAAAATCGGGAATTCCCTGTGCCGGATCCCTTCGACGGTGCCGTCATTGAGGTTAAGGTGGGTGACCTCAAGTGCCTTCGCGCCGGGGACGCCGCCGGTATCCCCCCGGACAGCGAATCCATGGTTCTGGGAGGTGATAAGCACTTGCCCCGTAGCAAGATCCCGAACCGGGTGGTTGCCCCCGCGGTGCCCGTAGGGAAGTTTGACCGTGTCACCCCCGAATGCCAATCCGAGCAGCTGGTGGCCGAGGCAGATCCCAAAGATCGGCAATGTCCCGTCGGCCAGGTCTCTGATCGTGTCGACCGCGTAGCCGACCGCCGCAGGGTCCCCCGGCCCATTGGAGAGAAACACGCCGTCGGGGTCGAGCTCGCGCACCCGCGCGGCGGGCGTTGCCGCGGGGACGACGGTGACGCGGCAGCCGTTCTGGACGAAGAGGCGCAGAATGTTGCGCTTCATTCCGAAATCGAACGCCACGACGTGGTGTTTGGCATCGGTGGGACCTTCGACGTACTCCTGGGCAACGGTGGCGGCGCTCGCCAGGTCGAGACCGTCCATACGCGGCGAGCGTTCGAGCTCGAGCCGCACGGCGTCGGTCGGCGCGGCACCGGTGGCGAGCACGCCGCGCATCGCGCCCTTCGACCGGATGTGGCGCGTCAGCTGGCGCGTATCGACTTCGGCCACGACGGGGATACGCGCAGCCGCGAGCCATTCCGTCAGACCGCCGGTCGCGCGCCAGTTCGAGGGATGCTCGGATAGCTCCCGCACCACGACTCCCGCGACACGCGGGCGGTCGGACTCCAGGTCCTCCGAGTTGATGCCGTAATTCCCGATCATCGGCGCCGTCATCACCACGAGCTGGCCCAAGTAGGAGGGGTCGGTGAACACCTCCTGATAGCCGCTCAGATTGGTGGTGAAAACGACTTCAGCGCAGGC
The DNA here is from genome assembly GCA_035718325.1 of Gemmatimonadales bacterium. Classification (GTDB taxonomy): domain Bacteria; phylum Gemmatimonadota; class Gemmatimonadetes; order Gemmatimonadales; family GWC2-71-9; genus DASTHG01. Next base: position 9,449 of record DASTHG010000280.1, read on the forward strand.
GGGCTCGAAGGGGAGCGGCGCGGTTCCAGTGAAACTGGCGCCATCCTCCAGGAGCACGTACGCCGGCAGTCGGTCAGCGATTGGGCTTCGGCGGTGGTGTCTGGGTGGACGGCTGCGTTGCCGGAGCGGTGTTGCCCGCCGGCGGCGAGGACTGAATCGGCAGCGGTGCGGACTGCACCGGCGTGGGCGCTGGAGCCGCACCGCCCTCGAGCACCGAGCGCGGGCCGCTCGCGTGCGACGACATCAGCGCCAGCACGAGGGCCAGGAACAGGAAGATCCCGGCGCACCACCAGGTGACGGT
>DASTHG010000281.1:0-4500 GCA_035718325.1 Gemmatimonadales bacterium
CGCCGAGCGCTCCCAGCTGAAGTTCTTCGCCATCGCCTTGCGCATCAGCGCCTTCCAGCCGGCTTCGTTCTGGTAGTGATGCACGGCCCGACGCAGCGTCTGCACCAGGGCGTCGGTCGAGAACTCGTCGAACAGGAAGCCGGTCACGCCGTCGTCGATGGTATCGTTGAGCCCGCCAGTGCGACGTGCCACCGGCAGCGTGCCGTAGCGCTGCGAGCGCATCTGCGTCAGGCCGCACGGCTCGTACTGGCACGGCATGAGCAGCATGTCGGCGCCGGCGATGACGACGTGCTCCAGCTCGTCGGTGAATCCGGTGTCGACCGCGATGCGATCGGGATGGCGCGCCGCGAGCTGCTGCAGCGGCTGCACGTAGCGCTCGTCCCCCTGCCCCAGGAAGATGTACTGCGCGTCGTTGGCGCCGAGCGCCCGGCCGTCGATCAGCAGATCGAGACCCTTTTGGGCGACGAGCCGCGCCGCCATGCAGAAGATCGGCGTGCGGGGGTTGGATGCGAGCCCGAAACGTGCCTGCAGCGCTTCCTTACACTGCCGCTTGCCGTCGAGCGTGGCGCCCGAGAACGTCGCGGCAATCTGCGCATCGTGCGTCGGATCCCAGACTTCGTGATCGATGCCGTTGACGATGCCGAAGAGGCGGTCGCGCAGCTGGTGGAACGTCTCCTGCAGCCCGAACCCGCCGCCTGGCGTCTGCAGCTCGCGCGCGTGGGTGGCACTCACCGTCACGACGGCGTCCGCGAAGGCGAGACCGCCCTTGAGCCAGTTGGCGCGCTCGTACCACTCGAGCACGCGCCATGTGTACAGCTCCCACGGCAGCCCGACGTCGGGGACAGTCGCCGCGGGAAAGTGCCCCTGGTAGCCGGCGTTGTGCACCGAGAGCACCGCCGGGACATGCCGGTAATAGGGATGGCCCGCGAACACGGTGCGCAGATACACGAGGCTCAGGGCCGCGTGCCAGTCGTGCGCATGCAGGATCGCCGCGCCGGGGGCGATCTGCGGCAACGCCGCGATCGCGGCGAGCGACAGAAACGCGAAGCGGCGGTAGTTGTCGGGATAATCGCCCTTCTCGCCGTACAGCTGCGGGCGATCGTAGAACCCGGGATGCTCGATGAAGATGACGTTGGCGCCGCGGACCCGGCCACGCGGCCGAAAGAGGCGTGCCCCCTCGACCGTGGGACCGAGCTGCACGGAGAATGGCTCCCCCACAGGCTCGAGCTGCTTCACCGTGCGGCGCACGGCGCGATACAGCGGCATGATCACCGTCGTGGGGAGGCCCGCCAGTGCCTGGTACGTCGCGAGACTGGCCACGGCTTCGCCCAGCCCGCCGGTACGGGCCCACGGCCAGCATTCCGCCGCCAGGTGCACGATCGGGATCGGCTCCCCGGCGTTGGTCTGCAGGACGGAGCGGCGGCGTGCAGGGGCGCGTGTGCTGCGCGAGGTGCGGGGTGCGCGCGGCGCTTTGCCGGACTCACGGCGAACGGCCATCGTCCCCGAAGCTACCAGCGTCTCAGTGCGGGGTCCATTCAGGGCTGCCGGTGAACAGCCCATGCACGATGCCGACCTGCCACGCCAGCAGCAGGCCAAACCCGAGACTGACGAGTCCGGACGCGAGTCGCAGGGATCGTTGCCACGTCGCGCGTCGTCGCTCGGCGTACCCGGCGGGAAGGGCGATGAGGGTGGTGATCAACATCATGCCCGCGACGGTGCCCAGTCCGAATACCAGGAGATAGGCGATCGCCCAGGCCGGCGACGGGATCGTCGCGAGCACGAGCAGCGCCACGGCGGCCGAGCCCGCGAGGCCGTGGACCACGCCGACAACGAGCGGGCGCAGCAGCTGGTAGGCGCCGAGGCGTCCGACGTGCCGGTCGAGCCACCCGACCGGCGTCGCGTCGGACCGGTGCGGATGCGACTCGGGGTCGTGGCTGTGCGCGTGGGTATGGACGTAATCCCCGTGGGGATGCGCGTGCGTGTGCGTTCCCGAGCCCGTGGGCACGCGCGCCAGAATGCCGCGCAGGTTCATGATTCCCAGGATGATCAGCATGATCCCAACCGACAGCTCGAGCGAGAGCCCGAGGCGCGCCGGGATCACCCACCCGAAGAGGATGATGGCGGCGCCGACGATGAGGATCGTGAGCGTGTGCCCCAGGCCCCAGACGGCGCCGATCAGGGCGGCGCGTTTCGTGCCGTGCGCGCGGGTGACGATGGTGGAGACCGCGATCACGTGGTCGGGGTCGGTGGCGTGGCGCATCCCGAGAAAGAACCCCAGGGCGGCGATGGCGGGGAGGCCGCTCACGGCGTAGGTTCGGGCGTAATGACCAATCCCAAGACGCTCCTCTTTCTCGCGCTCGGCGCAGTCACCCTGTGGTTCGTTCTCGCCTGGCGCGCTCAGGTGCGCAAAGCGCGGGCGGCCGGTCAGGTGGCGGACGATCCGCCGGCGACCCGGTTCCACACCGCGGTCGGGTTCGTGATGTGCTTCTTCGACACGCTCGGGATCGGGAACTTCGCCACCACGACCTCGATGTTCAAGCTGCGCAAGTCGGTGCGCGACGAATGGATCCCCGGGACGCTCAACGTGGCCTATGCCCTGCCCACGGTGGCGCAGGCCTTCATCTATATCAAGCTCGTGCCGGTGGATTTCCTCACGCTGGTGACGATGATCGGGGCCTCGGTGCTCGGGGCGTGGCTGGGCGCCGGGGTGGTGGCGAGCTGGCCGCGGATGAAGATCCAGGTGGGAATGGGATGCGCGCTGTTGGCTGCCGCGGCACTCATGCTGCTGTCGCAACTGCAGCTCGTTCCGGGGGGAGGCGCGGCGCAGGAGCTGCGCGGGCCGCTGCTCGTCGCCGGACTGCTCGGCAACTTCGCGTTGGGCGCCCTGATGACGTGCGGCATCGGGTTGTACGCGCCGTGCCTGATTCTGGTCAGTCTCCTGGGGATGAATCCGACGGCGGCGTTCCCGATCATGATGGGGTCGTGCGCGTTTTTGATGCCGATCGCAGGGATGCGATTCATCAAGAAGGGGAGCTACTCGCTGCGGGCGTCGCTGGTGCTGATGGTCGCCGGGATCCCGGCGGTTCTGATCGCGGCGTACATCGTGAAGTCGCTGTCACTCACCTACGTGCGGTGGCTGGTGGTGGTGGTGGTGGTGTACACGGCACTCACCATGCTGCGGAGCGCGTTCGTGGAGCGACGCGCGGGCGTTGGAGTTCCATCGGCATCCTGAAAAGCAATTGTCGAATGTAGAATGTAGAATGTTCAATGCTCAATGCTCATTGTCTCGAGTGTTGAGCATTGAATGATTTCGTCCCCTCCCGCGTGAATTCCGCCTTGTTCTGCGCCTCGCTGATTCCCAAGATTGCGCGTGTCTGCCATGCGCTACGATCTCGAGGACCGTCTCGTGCGGTTTGCCGCGGACGTTTGCCGGTTGGCGACACGCCTGTCTCCGACTGCTGTCGGCAAGCACATCACGGTTCAGGTTGTCCGGAGCGGCACGTCACCGCTCGCCAACTATGGCGAAGTGCAAGGAGCCGAGTCCCGGCGGGATTTCGTTCACAAGCTGGGCATCTGTGTGAAGGAGTTGCGTGAGACGCGAACCTGGTTGAAGCTGATCGATGAACTGAAACTCTGTCCTGGTGATCCGTTGCCGCGGCTGCTGGAGGAATGCGATGAGCTGCTGGCGATCACTGCCAGCAGCATCAAGACGGCTCGACTGAACGGCAAGAAGTGAATGCAGAATGCAGAATGTCCAATGTTCAACGATCAATGGACATTGAACACTGATCATTCAACATTGGACATTGTGCAGGGGACGCTGGCGGCGGCCTACTCTCCCACGGCCTCTCGACCGCAGTACCATCGGCGCTGACAGGCTTAACGACCGTGTTCGGGATGGGAACGGGTGTGGCCCTGTCGCGCTCGTCGCCAGCAAACTGCTTGCTATCGGCTAGCGGTCTTCGGCTATCGGTTGAGCGGATAGCTGATAGCCGATGGCTGATAGCTGATAGCGCTGTATTCTGACGAACGGAGATGTGTGGTGCAGCGGAAGCACACGTTTGGTTCCAGCGGAGAGATCAAGCCTCACGGGCGATTAGTACGGCTCGGCTGAAGCGCTCGCGCGCCTTACACCTGCCGCCTATCAACGTGGTAGTCTCCCACGGCCCTTTAGGGGTCTTGCGACCCGGGAGTGTTCATCTTGGGGAGGGTTTCCCACTTAGATGCATTCAGCGGTTATCCCCGCGCGACATCGCTAACCGGCGTTGCGCCTGGCGGCACAGCCGGGACACGAGAGGTCGCTTCGTCCCGGTCCTCTCGTACTAGGGACGACACCCCTCAACACTCCACCGCCCGCACCGGATACAGACCGAACTGTCTCACGACGTTCTGAACCCAGCTCATGTGCCACTTTAACCGGCGAACAGCCGGACCCTTGGGACCTTCTCCAGCCCCAGGATGTGACAAGCCGACATCGAGGTGCCAAACCGCGCCGTCGAT
>DASTHG010000282.1:0-10149 GCA_035718325.1 Gemmatimonadales bacterium
GGACTCGACCCCGTCACCTCGGCGGTCATGGACCAGCTGATGGTGCGCACCCGTGAACAGCTCGGCGTGACGGGGATCGTCGTCACCCACGACATGCGCAGCGCCTACACGGTAGGAGACCGCATCGCGATGTTGTACGAAGGCCGGGTCCGCCAGGTCGGCAGCGTCCGAGAGATTCAAGGCAGCTCCGATCCAATCGTGCGACAGTTCATCGAAGGACGGCCAGCGTGAGACGCCAGAACGAATTGGCCGTCGGGCTCGTGGTGATCGCGGCCGCGACGGCGGTGGTCGGTGGCGCCCTGTGGCTCTCCGGTGCCCACCTCGGCGGCACGGAGAAAGTCTACACGGCGCGATTCCGCACGGTGGGCGGGCTCGGAGCCGGGAATCCGGTGGTGCTGCGCGGCGTGCGAGTAGGTCAGGTCCAGGCGATCCGTCTCGCCCAGGGAAACTGGGTGGAAACCGACCTCAAGATCTCGGCCGGCGTCACCCTGCCGCAACGCCCGGCGGTGATCGCGGCGTCCGCGTCGCTGTTCGGCGAGTGGGCGGCGACGCTGATCTCGATGGATCAGCCGCTGGCGGACCCCAACGTGCGTACGGCGCTGACCGAGGCGCAAGCGGCGGGCGGCGGGCGCTGGCCAGGGGCGACGCTGCCCGACATCGGCCAGCTCACCGCTCAGGCGAGCCGCATCGCCGGGGACATCGCGTCCGTGGCCAACCGCGTGCAGAGCGCGTTCGATTCGGAGGCGGTCGCTGAGCTGCGCCGCTCGTTGCGGGATTTCGGCGAAATCGCCGACCGCATGGCGCGCGTCACCAACGAGCAGGCCGACGTCATCGGGCGCGTGGGGACGAATCTCGGGAAAGGGTCGGATGCCCTGGCGCGCGCTTCCAGCACCCTCGAAGGGGCGCTGGGGCGGATCGATACCGCCACCAATCAGGGCCAGCTCGCGACCATCCTCAATAACGCGGCGGCGGCGAGCCAGGACGTGCGGGCCACCTCGCAGGACGTGCGCGACCTGATCGGTGCGGCCCACAAGAACCAGGAGAGCCTGGTCCATTCGCTGGTGGCTGCCGACACGGTACTGTCGCGCATCGCGAACCGCAGCGGCACATTGGGGCTCCTGGTGGCAGACTCGGCGTTGTATCGTGAGACGACGCTCACGATGATTCAGCTGCGGCAGCTCTTGTCGGACATCCAGGCGAACCCCCGCAAATACTTCTCGTTCAGCGTATTCTAGAAACAATGCAGAATGAGGAATGCAGAATGCAGAATGGCTGTACGATCTCAGGAGCGAGTGTCCTGCACGAGGATCGCCCTCGCAGTTCTGCATTATGCATTCTGCCTTCTGCATTCGAGGTGTGTTCATGAAGCGCCGCCAGCCCCGTGCCGAGCGGGAAACCAGCGCCGGCGGCGTCGTCTTCCGCCGCGGCGCGGATGGGCAGGTGGTATACCTGTTAATCCGCGACTCCTATCGCAACTGGGGGTTTCCCAAGGGGCACCTGGAAGGCGGCGAGCCGCCCGCCGATGCCGCGCGCCGCGAAGTCGCCGAAGAAACCGGGCTCGTGGACCTCACCCTGCACGGGCCGATCCGCGTGATCGACTGGTACTTCCGCTTCCGCGGCAAGACGATCCACAAGTACTGTCATTTCTTTCTCTTTGAATCGCGCGCCGGCGAGCCGGTCCCTCAGGAAGAAGAGGGGATCACCGAGTGCGCGTGGCATCCGGCCGAGAGCGCGCTCGACACCATTTCCTACGACAACGCTCGCGGGGTGTTGCGGCGCGCGGCTGAAATGGTGCGGGCCCTCTCCGCGGTCTCGGGGCCAGAGTCCCGGAGATCGTGACGCCCGTCGTCCCCGTCTATCACCAGCGCCGCGAGGCGCGCCGCGCGTTCATGCGGGGCTACCCGCGCCGCCTTGGCACCGTGCGGTGCTGCCACACCCCGCAGAGCGTCGAGCGGTTGCTCGCCGCGCGGCTCGTCGACGCGGTCGTGGTAGACGTGAAGGCCGCCCCCGAGCTCTGGCTGCCGCTGCCGCAACGCTTCCCGCGCATCCCCGTGTTCGCGCTCTCGGCATTCCGTCCGGATGACGGGCCGCTCGTCGCCGACTGCCAGCGGGCCGGGTTCGCCGGTGTGCTGGTCGAGCCGGTCGATCACGCCGTCGCGGGGGAGTGGGTTGCCCGGCGCACCGCGCAGGTGGCGCGGCGTCGCGCCCTGGGGGACGCGCCGCGCCTGCTGCGCCTCACGGATGCCCTGCAGCTGCGCACCTGGGAAGAGGTGTGGCGCCGGGTGGCCGAGCCGACCAAGACCTGCGATCTCGCGCGGGCGCTGCGCGTGACCCGCGAGCATCTGTCGCGCCAGTTCGCCGCGGGGGGTGCACCCAACCTCAAGCGGGTGATCGATCTGGTGCGCACCGCCTGCGCCGCCGACTTGCTCGCCAACCCCGGCTACACCGTGGGCAATGTGGCTCGTATCCTGGCCTACGCGTCCGCCAGTCACCTCGCGGGTGCGGCGCGACGCGTCGCCGGCGCCTCGACGCAGGAGCTGCGCTCGCTGGGTCCCCGGGGCGTGTTGGCCGCCTTTATTAAAGGAAGGACCAGGTCGAGACCCTAGGACGTGGGGGTGGCGGTGCCGGGGACTATGTGATAATTTTCACAAGCTAACCACCAGAACGGATCCGCAATGGCCAGCGACACCATCCTCCGTCCCGGCGAACTCAAAGACATCCTGCTGAAAGAAATCCAGGCCGCCGACCTCGGGGCGATCGACGTACGCGAGGTGGGCACGGTGCTGGAGGTCAAGGACGGCATCGCCCGGATTTACGGCCTCACGAGCGCCATGGCCGGTGAGATGCTCGAGTTCAGCTCCTCGGAGACGGGTGAGAAGATTACCGGGCTCGCCCTGAACCTGGAGGAGGACAACATCGGCTCGGTCATCCTCGGCGACTACCTGCAGCTGCGCGAGGGCGATGAAGTGCGCCGCACCGCCCGGGTGCTCGAGGTGCCGGTGGGGAAGGCGATGGTCGGGCGCGTCGTCGACGCCCTGGGGCGGCCCGTAGATGGGCTCGGCCCCATCAAGACCACCGCCACGCGAAAAGTGGAGATCGTGGCGCCCGGCATCATCAAGCGCCAGCCCGTGAAGGAGCCGCTGCAGACGGTGATCAAGGCCAACGATTCGATGATCCCGATCGGCCGTGGCCAGCGCGAGCTGATCATCGGCGACCGGGGCACCGGCAAGACGGCGATCGCGGTGGACACGATCATCAACCAGAAGGGCCAGGGGGTGATCTGTGTCTACATCGCCATCGGCCAGAAGAACTCGACCGTCGCGGGAGTGGTCGAGCGGTTGAAGGAGCACGGCGCGATGGAATACACGATCGTCGTCGTGGCGTCCGCATCCGAGCCCGCCCCGATGCAATACATCGCCCCCTACTCGGGGTGCACCATGGCCGAGTACTTCATGTACGAAGAGAAAGCGGCCACGCTGTGCATCTACGATGACTTGTCGAAGCAGGCCGCGGCCTATCGCCAGCTCTCCCTGGTGCTGCGCCGTCCCCCCGGGCGCGAGGCCTACCCCGGCGACGTCTTCTATCTGCACAGCCGGTTGCTCGAGCGGGCGGCGAAACTGTCGGACGAGATGGGCGGGGGCTCGCTCACGGCGCTGCCCATCATCGAGACGCAAGCGGGGGACGTGTCCGCCTACATCCCCACCAACGTCATCTCGATTACCGACGGACAGATCTTCCTCGAGACCGACCTCTTCTATTCGAACATCCGTCCGGCGGTGAACGCCGGTATTTCGGTGTCGCGCGTCGGCGGCAACGCACAGATCAAGGCGATGAAGCAGGTGGCCGGCCGGCTGCGGCTCGATCTGGCGCAGTTTCGAGAGCTGGAAGCATTCGCGCAATTCGGCTCCGAGCTCGACCCCGCGACGCAAAAGCAGCTGTCGCGCGGCGCCCGCATCGTCGAAATCCTGAAGCAGCCCCAGTACCGGCCCGTCCCGGTGCAGCAGCAGGTGATGATCATCTTTGCCGTCACCAACGGCTACCTCGATGACGTCGACGTCGCGAACGTGCGCGCGTGGGAGAGCGGCTTCCACGAGTTCATCGCCGCGCAGCACGCCGCCCTCGCCGAGGAGATCCGCACCAAGAAGGCGTTGTCCGATGATCTGTCGGCACGCCTGCGCAAAGCGATCGAGCAGTACAAGGCGATGGGGAGCCGCTAGGTGGCGCAGGCGCGCGGGCTGCGCCGGCGCATCCGCTCCGTGCAGAGCACCCGCCAGATCACGCGCACCATGGAGATGGTGTCCACCTCCAAGCTGAAGCGCGCGCAGGACCGGGTCGTGGGAGCCCGCCCCTACGCCGCCGCGCTGGCCGAGGTGATGGCGGAGCTATACGCTCCCGAGCTCGCCGAGGATTTCCCGCTGCTGCGGCAGCCCGAGGGCGGCACGGTGCGGCGCGCGGCACTGCTCCTGATCACGTCCAACCGCGGCCTGTGCGGCGCATTCAACGCGAACCTGATCCGTGAAGCCCGGCGGCGCATCGCGGAGCTCGAGGCCGGCGGCGCCGCGGTGGATCTGCATCTCGTCGGGAAGAAGGGCGTCAACTTCTTCCGGTTCACGAAGCGGAAGGCCGTATCCACTCGTGTCGACATCGGCGACCGGCCCACGGCAGCGCACGCGGCCGAGCTGATGGAGCCGCTGATGCAGCAGTTCGCGGCAGGGCAACTCGATGCGGTGGACGTGGTGTTCGCGAAGTTCAACAGCGCGATGTCGACGCCACCGACGACGCTCCGCATCCTTCCGGTCGCGCCGCCGCAGGCGAGCGGTCGGGCGGATCGGCCGTTTTTCATCCTGCAGCCGTCCGCGGCCGCCATTCTTGAGCGCCTGTTACCGCTCTACGTCCGGAACCAGGTGTATCGCGGGCTGGTCGAAACGGCCGCGGCGGAGCACGGGGCGCGCCGTACGGCCATGAAGAACGCCACCGACGCGGCGGGGGACATGCTGGACATTTTGCGGCGCACCTACAATCGTGCACGGCAGGCGCAGATTACGCAGGAAATCGCGGAGATTGTCGGGGGGGCGCAAGCCCTGCAAGGATAGGTGCCAGGTGGTAGGTGTTGGGTCTTGGACCTAACACCTCACACCCGACACCTGACACCTGAGGAATTACATGGCGACGCAGACCAAAGAATCGACCAAGAAGCCGGTGAGCAAGACACACCACGTCGGCAAAGTCATCCAGGTCATCGGCCCGGTGCTCGACGTGGAGTTCGAGCCCGGGCACCTCCCCGAGCTGTATAACGCGCTCGTGGTCGAGCAGCCGGGCGGGAACGGCGTGCCGCCGCTCAAGCTCGTGGCCGAGGTGCAGCAGCACGTCGGACGCAACCAGGTGCGCGCGGTGGCGATGAGCTCCACCGACGGCGTGGTGCGCGGCATGGAGATCGTGGACACCGGCGGACCGATCACGGTGCCGGTCGGCAAAGCGGCGCTGGGGCGGATCCTCAACGTGCTCGGCGAACCGGTGGACGAAGGCGCTCCGATCCCCACGAGCGCCGAGCGCTGGCCGATCCATCGCGAGACGCCGAAGTTCGCCGACCTCGAGCCGAAGACCGAAGTGTTCGAGACGGGCATCAAGGTCATCGATCTGATCGCGCCCTTCGTGAAGGGCGGCAAGATCGGGTTGTTCGGCGGCGCCGGGGTGGGGAAGACCGTCGTCATCCAGGAGCTGATCAACAACGTCGCCAAGGGGCATGGCGGCAAGTCGGTGTTTTGCGGCGTGGGCGAGCGCACCCGCGAGGGGAACGATCTCTATCTCGAGTTCAAGGAAGCCGGCATTCTCGAGAACGTGGCGCTCATCTATGGCCAGATGAACGAGCCGCCGGGCGCCCGGTTGCGCGTCGGCCTGTCCGGCCTCACCGTCGCCGAATACTTCCGCGACGTCGAAGGCCAGGACGTGCTGGTGTTCATCGACAATATCTTCCGGTTTACCCAGGCGGGCTCGGAAGTGTCGGCGCTGCTCGGCCGCATGCCGTCGGCCGTGGGCTACCAGCCGACGCTCGCGACCGAGATGGGCGAGCTGCAGGAGCGCATCACCTCGACGCGCAAAGGGTCGATCACCTCGGTGCAGGCCATTTTCGTGCCGGCCGACGACCTCACCGATCCCGCGCCGGCCACCGCCTTCTCGCACCTCGACGCCACGGTCGTGCTCGACCGCGCGATCGTGGAGCTCGGCATTTATCCCGCCGTGAATCCCCTGTCGTCCTCGAGCCGTATTCTCGATGCGCAGTATCTCGGTGAGCGGCATTACCGCGTGGCCGTCGAAGTGCAGCGCATTCTGCAGCGCTACAAAGACCTGCAGGACATCATCGCGATTCTCGGCATGGACGAGCTGTCGGAGGAAGACAAGATCCTGGTGGCGCGCGCGCGCCGCGTGCAGCGCTTCCTGTCGCAGCCGTTCTTCGTCGCCTCCCAGTTCACCGGCCGCGAAGGGAAGTACGTCAAGCTCGAGGATACGATCGCATCGTTCGAGCGCGTGGTCGCCGGCGAATTCGACCAGCTGCCCGAGCAGGCGTTCTACATGGTGGGCGGCATCGAGGACGTCGTCGAGCAGGCCAAACAACTGGCGTCGGCCTGATGCGCGTGACGGTGATCTCCCCCGACCGGTCGTTGTTCGACGGGGATGCGACGAGCGTCGTGGCCCCCGCGTACGATGGACTGGTGGGGATTCTTCCCGGACACGCACCGTTTCTGACGGTATTGGGGACCGGTCCGCTCACGATTGCGCAGGGCAGCGGTAGCAGCCGGTTCACCATTAATGGTGGTTTTCTGCAGGTCGTCGGCGATACCGTGCGGGTCGTTGCCGAACACGCCGACACATAACTCAACCTCGGAGGGTTGGATGAAGCGCGTCGCACTTACTGTGGTTGCGCTGGTCTCGATCGCCGGCGCCGGCTCGTTGTCGGCGCAGGGTGTCCGGTTCGGGATCGGTGGTGGGCTGGTGATGCCGACGGGGGATTACAAGACCGCCGACAAGATGGGCTTTTTGGTTGGGGCCGACGCGACGTATTGGTTGATGGGTGCGCCGGTCGGCATTCGCGTCGATGCCCAGTACAGTCAGACCAGTCACAAGAACGGCGTCGACGGCAATTCCAAGATCATCGGCGGGATGGGCGAAGTCGTCTACGCGTTCGGCACCAACAAGGCCCAGGTCCGTCCGTACATCCTGGGCGGCATCGGGATCTTCAACGTCAAGGTCACGAGTCCCTCGTTCGGCGTCGACACGTCGGTGACGAAGGTCGGGTTCGGCGGTGGCGCTGGTGTGGCGTTCAAGATGGGCGCCGGCGGCACGCGGTTCTTCGTCGAAGGGAAGTTCGTCAGCGTCAGCACGGGCGGTGGGTCGAACACCACCTTCCTGCCGATCCGCGCGGGCTTCCGGTTCGGCAAGTAAGCAGCGCAGCACGCTGAGCCATCCCCCGGGCGCGCACGGCGTCCGGGGGATGTGTTGTTTTCGAGTCCCGCGAATCGTTTTCGAGGCAGCGGAGTTCTACAGAGGAACCCATTCCGGAGGGTGTGGTCCGATGCATCACGTCTTGCGTCGCGCGGCGGCGACCGCCGCGTTCGCGCTCCTGCCGTCGCTCGCCATGGCGCAGCACACCATGAGCCACATGGAGCATCCACAGCACGAGGTCGGCGTCGACCTCATCGGCTTCTATCAGCATCAGTCACTGTCGGGCGGCAGCTTCAATCACGTGCTCGTGATGACCCCGGTCGATTTGCGCGCGGGGTTCCTCTCGGGCGACAAGCTCAGCATCGAGGCGCGACTCGTGTTCGCTTACGACAGCAAGGGCGGCGTCGACACGCTGACACTCACGCCCAAGGCATCCTACGTGTTCACGCCCGACGTCAACCTGCTGTGGGGATTCCAGAGCAACAAACACGGTCCCTACTTCACCGCCGGCGCCGGGGTGAATCTGCAGAACTTCGGGATCTCGACGTCGCAGTTCGGATTCAACGGCGGGTTGGGGACGCGGGTGCCGTATGAATCGGGCGCGATCCGTCTCGAGGCGTTCGCGCAGTACCTGCTGAAAAACAGCGGCAAGGGACTCCCCAACACCCTGAACATCGGTGCCCGGGTCGGGCTGTCGCTCTGGCATTGACGCCGTGAACGGTGAGCGGTGAGCGGTCATGCAAGAGAACTCCCGATTACCGCTCACCGCTTACGCTGTTGTGAGTAACATCACGTGATCTTGGCGCACCGCCCGCTCAGGTCGGAACGGTTTGGAGTCGTTCGGGTAGCTGGAGAGTCGCCGGCGGTGGCCGGTGACGGACTTCATTTGCCGGGAGACTCTCATGAACTTGCGACGATGGTTGCCTGTCGTGGTCTCGCTCGGTTGCCTCGTTCCTGCGGCAGTCGCTGCGCAGGCCACCGGGACCACGACCTTCAACGCGCCGTATCGCGCGTTCAATAACAGTGAGTTCGGACTGTTGCTCAGCTTTCCCAACGGCGGCGGGACGGCGTTCGAAGGCGAATACCGCATGTCGTCGGATCGCTTCGATATCGGATTCAAGGGCGGGATGTTCGACCCCTCGGGCGCGGGGTCGGCCGTGCTGCTGCTCGGCACCGAGGCGCGGGAGCGCGTGCTCACGCACTCGCAGGACTTCCCCCTGGACGGCGCGCTGATCCTCGGCGTCGGTGGAAACTTCGTGTCCGGCAATTCCCAGCTCATCGTTCCTGTCGGTCTGTCGCTCGGCCGGCGGCTCGATACGCAGAGCAGCGTGAGCATCGTTCCCTACGTCCAGCCCACGATGTTCCTGACCGTGGATGGGGGTTCGAACGTGCTGTTCGCGCTCGGCCTCGGATCCGATTTCCGGCTCAGCCGCACCTTCGATCTGCGCGTATCGGCCGGTCTGGGGGACGTCGAGGGTGTGTCAATCGGCGCCGTGTGGGTGCATTGAAGCGACACACCGTTGACAATTCGAGGGACTCGCTTCTACCGTTGGCGCAGCACTCATCGTGGTTCTCTACCGCATCCGGAGGGTTGGCATGAAGCGAGTACTCCTCGTCGTCTTGGCGGGCGTCGGGTTGTCCGGTCCGGCGTCCGCCCAATGGCTGGGGATGCCGGTCTGGAACAGCCCCAAAGGGGGCACCGGGATCACCATCAGCGGCGACTACGGGAAACCGAACGCCGACTGGGGAAACGGGAACGCGTTCGGCGCGCGCGGGACGCTCGGGCTCGGCAGCCTGAGCGCGACCCTGGGCTTCGCGTCATGGAATCCATCGGGGACCGCGCCGACCCTCAAGTCGATCGGCGGCGACGCCGCGTTCCGCGTCATCGGCGGCAGCCTGCTGCCGATCAACATCAACCTGCTCGTCGGCGGCGGACGCGCGACGGGGTCCGGCGTGCCGGCGACGACGAACATCATCGCGGGTGGCGGGGCCAGTCTCACCCTGCCGACGCCGGGTGTGTCGCTCGAGCCCTTCGTCTCCGTGACCGAGCGGTGGCATCACCTCGGCTCGACCGCGGTGACGCCGTCGTCCACGAACTCGGGGTTGGGCTGGACGATCGGCGCCAACCTCGGCTTCGGCGTGATGGGCGCCCACATCGCGTATGACTCCGAGTCGCTGAGCGGCGGGGGCACCGGCGGGATTCTCGGCGTCGGCCTGCACTTTTCGTTGAAGGTGCCGCTCGGTATGTAAGGACGGTTCACAATCGCAGGGTCGACTACTACCTTGTGTGGGCGCGCCGAATCCCGGCGCGCCCTGTCTGTCTCTCAGGGAGTCCCGTGAACCGGATCCGCTCGATTGCTACGGCTTTGCTCGGCCTCGCCGCCGGCGGCTGCGCGATGACGTTCGATTCGTCGCATCTCGGTGTTCCGGTCACGATGGCATCGGCGGCGACGAGCCCGACCACCGGCACCGCTTTCCGCGTCAATCGCCATCCGGTGTTCATGGGCTGGGGGCTGGTTACCCTCGGGGCGCCCAACCTCGAGGACGTGCTCGCGGGACAGGTGGCCAACGGCGCCGGCGTCACGAATCTGAAGATCCGGGTGCGCGCGAACTTGTTCGCCTATTTGGTCACCGGACTGACGTTCGGTCTGTTTTCTCCGCGTACCGTGACCTTCGAGGGCACGGTCCAGGGCGCAGCAGCGCCCGTCT
>DASTHG010000283.1:0-2379 GCA_035718325.1 Gemmatimonadales bacterium
CGTGGCGGCGGTTGCCGGTGTCGCAAACTTCCCCAGCCTCATTCTGACTAAGGCAGGGACCTACACGCTGCAGGCGAGCGCGGTGTTCAGCGGCACGACTGTGCTCTCTCCGGCGAGTACTCCGACCGCTGTAATCCCCGCCCCGGGAAAGCAGCTCACCTTCACAGCGGGGCCGCCGGCTTCGGCTCAGGCAGGCACGGCGATCACACCGCTCGCTGTCTCGGCCTTGGATTCGCTGGGAAACGTGGCGACGGGCTTCACCGGGCAGATTTCGCTTTCGATCACATCCGGCACGGGCAAGACCGGAGCCCACCTGCTCGGTACAACGGCGGTGAGTGCCTCGGCCGGCGTTGCCACATTCACGACGGTGAACGTCGACAGCACCGGAATCGGTTATACGCTCACCGCTGGGGCCGCCGGGCTCACGAGCGGAACATCCTCGGCCTTCACCATCACGCCTGGGCCCGCCACGCATCTGGTTTTCGCGGTGCCGCCGAGCAACACCGTCGCGAATTCGCCGATCAATCCGGCTGTCCAGGTGGCGGCGCATGACGCGTTCGAGAACACAGCGACGAGCTTCACCGGCAGCGTGACGATTGCGATCGGCACCAACCCCCTGCCGGGCGGAGTGTTGTCGTCGGGAACGCCGAACCCTGCCAACGCCGTCAGCGGCATCGCGACATTCCCGAGCCTGAGTATCGACAGGGTCAACAATGGTTATACGCTCACCGCGAGCGCGTCCGGCCTGACGGGCGCGACCAGCGGACTATTCAACATCGTGAATTCCAACGTTTCACCGACGAACTCCAGCGTCACCGCAACCTCGCCGATCACGGTCTGCCAGACGGGGTGCAGCACAGGAGCCGGAACGGCCTCCCTTATTACCGTCACAGTCAGGGACCAGGGGAACGCGCCGGTGGCGGGAGCGCAGGTATTGTTGTCCGCACCCGGCGCATCCTTCACGCAACCGGGGCTGACGAACGCCAGTGGTGTGACGACGGGGACGATGACCTCGACCGTCGCACCACAGGTCGTAAGCGTGACGGCTGTGGCGAACGGAGTCACCATCTCGACCCAGCCGCCGGTCACGGTGAATCCAGGTCAGCCGGTGTCGCTCACCTTCACGTCTCAGCCAAGCAACACGGTTGCCGGAGCGACGATCAACGGCGGCTCGGGCATCCAGGTCACGGCGAAGGATCAGTTCGGCAACACCGCCACTGCCTTCACTGGCGCGGTCGCGATGGCGATCGCAACAGGCCCCGGGACCACCCTGACGGGGACGACCGGCGTAAACGCCGTCGCCGGCATCGCGACGTTCAGCACCCTTAGCATTCTGACCCCCGTGGGTGCCTACACGCTGCGGGCATCAACGACCGCGCCGGCGCTCAGCACTACGAGCTGCCCGTTCAGTATTTCCGCAGGCGCAGTGGCACGCGACACGTTCATCGTCCAGCCACAGCAAACCGCTGTGCTGGCGCGCATCGACAGCGGCAACGCGTCTGGTGGAGTGGTCGTGTGGATCACCGACGCCTTCGGCAATCTGGTGACGACCGCGACGAACAATGTGACTGTGGCTCTGTTCGACAATCCGGCGGGAGCGACGCTCGGCGGAACAAAGACACGAGCAGCGAGCGGCGGGATCCTCACGTTCAACGACTTGACCATCAGCAAGATCGGAACGGGCTTTACGCTGATCGCGAACATCTCCGGGTTCTCGAGTGACGTCAGCGCACCGTTCGACGTCATCCCCGGCCCGGCGAAGACACTTGTCTTCAAGACGCAGCCACCTGGGTCACTCGTAGCAGGGACTCTGTTCGGAGCGACAATTGCTGCGCTTGACGTGGCCGGGGATACAGCGACGGGATTCACCGGCAACGTGACGATGGCGATCGGGGCGAATCCAGCGAGCGGCACGTTGTCCGGCACGAATCCGGTCGCCGCCGTCGCAGGCATCGCTACGTTCTCGAACCTGAGCATCGACAAGGCGGGAAGTCCGTATACGCTGGTCGCGTCCACTCCTCCTTTGCCAAGCGGCTCTGTCACCAGCAGCACATCCAACAACTTCACCGTCCAACCCGGCGGGGTGTCGGCTACACAGTCCGGCGTTAGCGCCTTGCCAGCAATCGATACTGCGTGCGCCGCCTCGTGTTCGCCCGCGGCACTCACGGCGTCCACCATCACCGTCACCGCCAAAGACGGCGCAGGGAACCTGATCACCAGCGGCCTCCCGGTCACTGTCACGATCACCGGCGCAGGGAATACGCCGACGTCACCGGTGAATGGCACGACGGACGGCACGGGGCATTTCACATTCACCCTCACTTCTACCGTCGCGCAGGTTAAGAACATTTCGGCCGTGATCAACGGCGTCACGATCAC
>DASTHG010000284.1:0-8736 GCA_035718325.1 Gemmatimonadales bacterium
CGGGGTCGAGTCCCGTCGTCGGCTCGTCATACAAGATGTAGCGCGGCCGCAGCGCGATCGCGCGGGCGATGCCTACCCGCTTCCGCATACCGCCGGAAAGCTCGGCCGGGTACCGGGGCCCGGTATCCGGAAGATCCACGAGGCTGAGGGCGTCGTGCACGCGGGCGGCGATCTCGCGCTCCGGCAACCGCCGGCGCACGAGTCCCAAGGCGACGTTCTCCTCCACCGTGAGCGAATCGAACAGCGCGGCGAACTGGAACACATACCCGATCTCGCCGCGCAGCGTGGTGAGCTCGGGCCGGTCGAGCTGCGACACGGCCCGGCCGTCAACGATGACGTCTCCGCCGTCGGGCGGCAACAACCCCACGACGTGTTTCAGGGCGACGCTCTTGCCGGCGCCGGAGAAGCCGATGATCACCATCGTCTCTCCATCGCGGACGTCGAGCGTGAAGCCGGCGAGCACCGACCGGCCGTTGAACGCCTTGCGCAGATCCCGGAACTCGATCACAAGAGTACTACCGCCCAGAAGGCGTCCAGCATCAGAATCAACATCGCGGAGAAGACGACCGCGCGCGTCGTACTGCGTCCCACCCCTCCGGCGCCGCCCCAGGTGTCGAGTCCGAGCCGGCACCCCACGAGCGTGATCGTCATCCCGAACGACGCGCTCTTGGCGAGCCCGAACCAGGTGTCCTTAAACCGATAGAGCAGCTTCAGACCCTTGATGAATTCGGGCGTGGAGAGGTGGATCAGGCTGAGGCTGGTGAGCCATCCCGTGAGGATGCCGACGACGATGCCGAGGGCGACGACCAGCGGCACCATCACCGTGCCCGCGAGTACACGCGGCAGAACCAGGTAGGCCTGGGGATCGTAGGCGAGGGTCTCGAGCGCGTCGACCTGCTCCGTCACGCGCATCGTGCCCAGCTCGGCGGCGACGCTGGCGCCGACGCGGCCCGAGAGCGCGAGGCCCGTCAGCACGGGACCGAGCTCGAGCATCATCGTCTTGCCGACGACGGTGCCGACGATGTAGAGCGGGACGGTGCCGGTGAAGGTATAGGAGGCCTGGAGCGCCAACACGACACCGGTGAAGGCAGCAATGAACAGGGCGACCGGGAGGGAATCGACACCGATCTTGCGCATCTGGACGACCAGCGGGCCCCGCCAGGTGGCGACGTCGGGGACGGCCCGCACGAGATCCGCCAAGAAGTGGCCGAGCCGCCCCGCCGCGCGCACGCGGTCCACGGCGTATCGGCCGATCCGGTCGATCACGCCTATAAGCTAGTGTGAAGCCGAGAACGGGACAAAGACGAGGGGCCAGGTCTCCCTGGCCCCCGTGACTCACGCGGCGAAGCTGGCGAGTGCCTTTCCGACGTCTCCTTCGCGCAGCCGCTTCAGAGCCCGGTCGCGCAGCTGCCGCACGCGCTCACGGGTGACGCCGAGCATGCCGCCGATTTCCTCGAGCGTATGCTCGCGCCCGCCGTCGAGACCGAAGTAGAGACGCAGCACCTTCGCGTCGCGCCGCTGCAGCGTGTTGAGCGCGCTCTCGATCTCGTCCGACAGGAACCGGTCCATCGCCTGATCTTCCGTATCGGGAAGATCCTCGGCGATAAACCGCTCGATCAGCGAGCGATCGCCGTCGGGGTCGAGCGGCGCGTCGAGCCGGACGTCGCCGGTGTTGAGCGCCGCCAGCGACTGCACCACCTCGAGCGACAGTTTCGTCGCATCGGCGATCTCTTCGGGCGTGGGCTCGCGCCGCAAGGTCTGGCGCAGGTACTCCGCCGTGCGCACGATGCGGGAGAGATCGGCGGTGCGGTTCAGCGGCACGCGCACCGTCCGGCCCTGGCGGGCCAGCGCGGCGAGAATCGCCTGCCGGATCCACCACACCGCGTACGAGATGAACTTCACCCCCTGGTCGGGATCGAACTTCCGGGCGGCGGTGAGCAGCCCGACGTTCCCCTCCCCGATGAGGTCGGTGAGGGGGAGACCCCGGTTCTGGTACTTCTTGGCGACGGAGATGACGAAGCGCAGGTTGCGCTTCACCAGCTCCTGCATGGACTCCTGGTCCCCCGCCCGGACCTTGCGGGCCAGGGCGATCTCTTCCTTCTGAGTGAGCAACGGCGTCTTGCTCACCTCGTGGAGGTACTGATCGAGGATGTCGCGCTCGTGCTCGGGCCCCAAGCCGGCGAGCAGGCCACGGCGCCGCCCCCGCTTGCGGCCGGGCTTCGCCCCGCCGGCGGCGGGCGCCTTGGCAGGGGCCTTGGCAGGCGCCTTTGCGGCCGGGGCCTTGGCGGCGGGGCGCTTCTGCGCCGCGCCGCGCTTGGCGGCCTGGGGGCCGTGCTTGGACGCAGGCTTGGCGGCCGCCGGCGAGGTTTTGGTACGGCGCTTGGACTTGGTCATGAATAATTGGGCTCGGGGACGCCGGTGATACAGCTCACGGCGCGAAAAGTTCATTTCCAACTTGACACTACCGGAACGCCCCGATAACATGCCGTGTTCCCGTCGGGAGGCTCCGCGGGGCGCCAATATAGCCCGATCGTAGCTCAGTGGTTAGCGGGGGCGTAGCTCAGTTGGGAGAGCGCGTGAATGGCATTCACGAGGTCAGGGGTTCGATCCCCCTCGCCTCCACTGAAAAGCTGGGGGACAGGGGACGGTACGACGGACGCCCAGACGCACAGTGGTTTGTAGGAAACAGGAGCCAGGTTAGATTCGGGCGGGGCCGGTTGCGGGAATAGCTCAGTTGGTAGAGCACAACCTTGCCAAGGTTGGGGTCGCGGGTTCGAGTCCCGTTTCCCGCTCTCCACGGATGGATGCAGGACCACAAGCGACGCGGGGTGGAGCAGTCTGGTAGCTCGCCGGGCTCATAACCCGGAGGTCGTGGGTTCAAATCCCACCCCCGCTACTGAAAAAAAATTGCGGATTGCGGATTGGCGATTGCGGATTGGGTTCGCCCGATGAATTCAATCCGCAAACCGCAATCCACAATCCGCAATTGTTTCGGGCGGTTAGCTCAGCTGGTTAGAGCGCTACGTTGACATCGTAGAGGTCACTAGTTCGAATCTAGTACCGCCCACCTGTAACCATGTTGGGATTGAGACGAACAGCCGCCGAGGGAACGGGGAGACGCTGAGCCGCCGAGCCGCCGAGTGTGTATGACGTCTCCCGCCTCAATCCCGGTTAGTTGATAGTCGCGCCCATAGCTCAACTGGATAGAGCGTCTGACTACGGATCAGAAGGCTGGGGGTTCGACTCCTCCTGGGCGCATAATGCTGGATGCTGAACCGCAGCTTTTTCGGGGCGTAGCGCAGTCCGGTTAGCGCGCCTGGTTCGGGACCAGGAGGTCGGAGGTTCAAATCCTCTCGCCCCGACTTGCAGGACCTCATTTGAAGCCCGCCGGCCGTTCCGAAGTGCACCGATTGTGTGCGTTTTCAGAGACACTTGCGGAGTCCCCCGACCCGGGGCAGGTTAAAACGTTACCTCAACGGGGGTTCGGTTATGCGATTTTCTTTGTTCGGCTCCACTCTTCGGTATCGCCCTCCTACCACTCGATGTAGCGCGCACGGCTGAGCCAAGCCGCAGCCACCGGTAGCATGCCGTTGTCCCCCGCCGTCGGGACTGCGGAGGGTGTGCTGCACTGTGTCTTGGCCCCGTCGTGCGGCGTCCCAGCGAGACATCGACCGTAGCTCAAGAGCCACACTTACTTGAGGACAATCATGAACACCATGCACAGAAGTCGTTTGTGCGGGTTCGTGCTGTTGGGTGCGTTGGCACTGAGTGCGCCGTCGCTCATGGCGCAGCAGGGGTCCGTCGCAGGGCGAGTCACCGACAAGGTGAGCTCGCAGCCGATCCCGGGAGCCGCCGTGCTCCTCTCCGGCACGAACCTGCAGGCCACCACGAACAACGATGGCCGTTATCACATCGATCGCGTGCCGCCGGGGCAGTACCAGGCTCAGGTGCGCCTGATCGGATACGCCATGGGACAACAGCCGGTCACCGTCACGGCTGGTGGAACCGCCACGCTCGACATCGTGATGACCGCCGCGGCGATCTCGCTCGACGCGCTGGTCGTCAGCGCGACCGGTGAGACGCAGCGGGTGAAGGAGCTGGGCAACGCGGTCGCCAGCATCCGGGCCGACAGTGTCGCCGCCAAGGCACCGGTGACCAACATCGCGGACCTCTTGAACTCGCGCTCGCCCGGCGTCCAGGTGATTACGCCCGGTGGGACCACCGGGGACGGTACGCGGATCCGCATCCGCGGCGACGAGAGCCTGTCGCTCGACAATGAGCCGGTGGTCATGGTGGACGGCATTCGGGTGAACAACAGCCCGCGTTCCAGCTCCATCGGCGTGGGCGGTCAGATCCCCTCCCGCATCGATGATTTCCAGTCCAACGACCTGGAGAACGTCGACATCGTGAAGGGCCCGTCCGCCGCGGCGTTGTACGGGACAGACGCGGCCAACGGGGTGATTCAGTTTCGCACCAAGCAGGGGCGCCCCGGCCCGACGCGCTGGACGTCGTTCATCGAGGGTGGCGTCCTGAACGACGACGCCAGCTGGCCTGCCAACTATCGCGGGCTCACCGCGGCTGGGGGCGGCTGCTCCCTGGAGCAGCAGGCGGCCGGGCTGTGCACCGTCGTGAAGCTGCAGACCCTCAACCCGATCGAGCAGTTCAGCCCGTTCCGCCAGGGAATGCGCGAGCAGTACGGCGTTTCCGCCTCGGGCGGCAGCGAGGCGACGACGTTCTACACGTCGGGGACGTTCGAGCGGGAGCGCGGCGTGTTCGAGTCGAACGATCTGCGCCGCGTCAGCCTGCGTGCCAACCTGCACAATCAGCTCAGTCAGTTGATGGATATCTCGGTCTCCACGGGCTACGTCTCGAGCGATCTGACCCTACCGCAAAACGACAACAACGATCAGGGCATCGTTTCCAGCGGACTGCTCGGCACGTCGGACACGTCGCGGAACTTCTGCGCGCAGGGACACGACTGCCACGGCTATGGCTTCCTCACCCCGCAGGAAGCGAATCAGATCTTCACCGGGCAAAGCATCGAGCGCTTCACGGGCAGCCTGAACTTGAATTTCCGTCCCACGAGCTTCCTCACGTTCCGCGGGGTGGCCGGCACGGACGTCACGAACCAGTCGGATAACGAGACGACGCCGCCTGCCGTGATTCCGCTCGACCAGGACCGTTTCGACGGCAACCATGTCGCCGACCGGATCCAGGTGTTCTCGTATACGGCGAATTTCTCCGGAACGGCGAACTACCGGCTGACCTCGACGATCACCGCCAACACCACGGCCGGCGTACAGTATGTCAAGGACGTCGACAACGAAGTCGACGCCTCGGGCCGCAAGCTCGTGGGGGGCACGAACTCGCTTGCCGGTGTGGTGGTCCCCACCGTCGGGGAAGTCACCAACGAATTCGTCACGCTGGGCTTTTACGGCCAGGAGCAGGTCAACTTCCACGACCGCTTCTTTGTGACCGCCGCCGTGCGGCGTGACAAGAACTCGGCGTTCGGCGTGAACTTCAGCGGCATCGCCTACCCCAAGCTGTCCGCTTCGTGGGTGCTGTCGGATGAGCCATTCTTCATCCACCCCAGCTGGCTCAATTCCCTGCGGCTGCGCGCCGCCTGGGGGCGGTCCGGCCGGCAGCCGGGCGAGACCGACGCGTTGCAGTTCTTCTCCCCCGTCGCCGTGACTACGAACGGCGGGTCCCAGCCGGCCGTCACCATCGGCGGTTTGGGCAACACCACGCTGAAGCCGGAACGGACGCAGGAGATCGAGACCGGCTTCGACGCCGACATGGCGCAGTCGCGGCTGCATCTCGAGTTCACCTACTACGACAAGACCTCGAAGGACGCCCTGATCGCGCGGAAGCTCGCCCCGTCGCTGGGCGTGACGGATACGCGGTTCGAGAACCTGGGCGAGGTGAGCAACAAGGGCGTCGAGCTCCTGCTCACCGCGCAGGTCATCACCACTCCGAGTTTCGGCTGGAGCGTGAGCGCCAGCGCCTGGGGCAACCGGAACCGTCTGATCCACCTTGGTCAGGGCATTACGCCGATCATCTTCGGCTTGGGCGGCGCCTCGCAGCGGCATGAAGAGGGCTATCCCCTGGGTGGATACTGGGACTACTCCTACACCTTCCAGGACAAGAATAACGACGGGCTGATCGATGCCAGCGAGATCACCGTGGCGGCGAACCAGACCTTCCAGGGTTCGGTCGAGCCGGATCACGGCGGCACGCTCACGTCTGACGTGACGTTCCTGCGGCACTTCCGGTTGTACGGGCTGCTCGACGCGCGGTACGGCAACAAGCTCGACAACGCCACGGAGGAGTTCCGCTGCCTGTTCGGCATCTGCCGCGGCAACCGCGATCCGAAGGCCTCGCTGGCCGAGCAAGCCGCGTCGGTGGCGACCCGCAACTTCGGGATCGAGACGCCCTACTTCCAGGACGCGAGCTTCGTGAAGCTGCGCGAGGTGTCGCTGACGTACTCGGCGCCCGAGCAGTGGGCCCGCAAGATCGGGGCTTCGACGCTGAGCTTCACGGTCACCGGGCGCAATCTGCACACCTGGACGAAGTACAAGGGTGTCGACCCCGAAGTCATCAACGGACTGGATGTCGGGCAATTCAGCACCGCCGACTTCCTGACGCAGCCGCCGGTGCGGTACTTCATCGGCCGCGTCAACGTCACCTTCTGAGCCGAGGCACTGTCCATGAGAAAAACCACGCTCGTGCTGTTCGCGGCGGCGTTCTCGCTCGTGCCGCTGGCTGGTTGCAACGACCCGTTGAAGGTCACCGATCCGGATATCGTCA
The DNA here is from genome assembly GCA_035718325.1 of Gemmatimonadales bacterium. GTDB lineage: Bacteria > Gemmatimonadota > Gemmatimonadetes > Gemmatimonadales > GWC2-71-9 > DASTHG01. Next base: position 6,808 of record DASTHG010000284.1, read on the forward strand.
CGCCGGGTCAGCTGACCGATCCGTCCAAGCTGCCCACCGTTCGGGCGGGCGCCGTCGGCGACTTTTCGCTCGCCTACACCGGTGATGGTTCCGACGGCTCAGGGGGCGTCGAAGGGGTGATCATGTACGGCGGCCTGCTCGCCGATGAGTGGATCAACTCCGAGACGTTCCCGACGCGCATCGAGGTCGACGCGCGGACGATCCATGTCACCAACGCCGATCTGGACGGGTGGTTCCGGACGCTGTCTCGGTCCCGGCGCTCGGTGGAGGAGGCGGCAGGACGCTATGCCGCGCTCGCCAAGACCGATCCGGGGTATCCCGAGATGCTGTCACTCGCGGGCTACACGTATCTGTTCTTCGCCGAGAACTTCTGTAACGGCGTGCCGATCAGCCAGGCGACGCCTGGTGGGGCGCTGGTGTACGGCGCCCCACTGACGAACGCCCAGCTGCTCGATACGGCGATCGCACGCTTCGACTCGGCGCTGGCGGTGTCGGGAGATGCCGACATGTCGAATTTCGCCAGCGTCGGCAAGGGGCGGGCGTTGAACGATCTCGGACAGTTTGCCGCGGCCGCGACCGCCGTGAACGCAGTTCCCACGTCGTTCGCGTACTTCCTGGATCACTCGGAGAACACCGCCCGGGAGAACAACGGCGTCTTCAGAGCCAACGTCCCGGACCAGCGGTACTCGGCGGCGGACGCGGAAGGGATCAATGGCTTCCCGTTCCTGTCGGTTGCGGATCCGCGCACGCCGATCGATTTGGATCCAGCGGGAACGGGATTCGACGGGACGACGGCGCTGTATGACAACCTGCGCTACGGGGATCGGACGTCTTCGATCACCTTGGCGACGGGCGTCGAGGCGCGCCTCATCGAAGCGGAAGCGGCGCTGGCGGCGCACGACACGCTCGCGGGCGGCGGGTTCTATACCGCCCTGAACGAGCCGCGGGCCAATGCCGCGGAGCGGGCGTACTTCGACGCCACGACGCGCGCCGGGACGCCGGCGATCGGTGTGCTGCCGAACCTGACCCCGGCCGATGCGGCCGCGGCTGGGAGTCCAGTGGATTTGTTGTTCAACGAGCGGGCGCGCTGGCTATGGCTCACGGCGCATCGCTTGAGCGACCTGCGGCGGCTGATCCGGCAGTACAACCGCCCGGCGGACACCGTGTTCCCGACGGGGCCGTACTTCAAGGTCCAGTTCACGCAGTACGGGACGGACGTGAATTTCCCGATCCCGATCGACGAGCAGAACAACCCGAACTTCAGTCAGTGCACTGATCGCAATCCCTGACTGATCGCGCAGCGCAATGGGAAACGGGGGCCGTGGTTCGGCCCCCGTTTTTCATGCATCAGGAGTGCTTGGTCAGAATCTCGATGACGCCGCTCTCGGCGTTGGTACCGTAGTAGGTCGTCCCCTCGATTCCCGACATGATGTTGATCGTCTCGATCTGCCCCGAGGGAATCTGGGCGAGGACTTTCCAATCCGCCGAGCGCACGCCGTCCACGATGACGACGGGTGCGTCTTCCAGGTAGATGCTGGAGCGACCGTGCCAGTGGATCCGCGCCGGGTTGCCGTTGCGGTCCTCCTCGAGGGTCAGCATCGGCGCATCGTGTTTCAATACCTCCCAGGCGTTCTTGCTGCCTGAGCGCTCGATCTGGGCGGCGGTGATCACCAAGCCCCCGCTACTGGGGCCGGGGTGCGCACTATTCGCGGTGGCGTGGGAGCAACCGACCGTCCAACTCACAGCGGCGGCAACGAGGACAGCAGACCGACGGAAAGCGACCATGAGGAACCCCCTGGAGACGCCCTGGTGAATGGACCCGTGGCTAATAGTCAGCGGGTTGGCGGCGTCCGGTCAAGGGAGCGACGCTTTGCGGCTCGGCACCGCCTGCCCCTAGGGGCGTTCTGTCGGTATCTTCATGGCCCCAAG